>DQWH01000186.1 GCA_011042635.1 Bacteroidota bacterium
ATGACGGCCGATGCCTATGCCACGGCCTGTATGGTGATGGGTCTGGAGGAAGGGATACGCATGGTAAAAAAAATGCCGGAACTGGAAGGGTATTTTATTTATTCCGATGAGAAGGGGGCATTCAAAACCTCCATGACAGAAGGGTTCAGGCAATACCTGCGGGAAGATCAGACGGAGGAACCCTGACAGCGATCCATACAGCAGCCTCCGGAAGGATGGTGCCCGCCGGCAACGGAACGCCCGCAGCTTCCGGCGGGAGACTGTCCGTTCTTTTTCATCAGCAAGGCCGGCATGAGCCCCAGGAAGGCCAGTATCATCAATACAACGGCCACGATCAGAATCTTGATGAACATCGTCTCTGATTTTTTGTTTTCCGATACAGTAACAACCGTAAGCGAAGAGTGGTTTAACAGGTTACTGGCATCCGCAGGTTTTTCTTTTTCCGGTCCTCTGGTGGCAGATCAGTTCATCATGCCGGGGACAGGTTATCCCCCTCCGTTTCAGTTCCCTGTTTTTGCCAATGGAAATGGCAGGAAACTGCCCGTTTTTTTTGAGGAGGATGCCTGCAGCCATGGCCAGAAGCGAAACGGTAAGAAGAAGAAGGGAAAGAATGACCAGTTTCAGGAACATTTTTTCGGCGGATTTGTTTACAAATATAGGTAAATTGATGAACACTTCTTAACTTTAGTTATTCGCGCGGGTACTAAAAAAAGAAGTTGATGTTTAATAGAAATGTAAAATGAAATAAATAATATTAAAGTATAAATAAATAAAACTACTAATTATCGTAATATTGTTAAATAATGGCTGAAAAAAATAAAGGGAAGAGTGATATTTCCTTTCAGGATTTTAAAAAAGAGGTTCTTGCGGATTATCACCTGGCGAATGTCAGCAGGAATCTGAGTATACTGGGCCGTAAGGAAGTGCTGACCGGAAAGGCGAAATTCGGCATTTTCGGTGATGGCAAGGAAATAGTGCAGATTGCCATGGCCAAGCAGTTCCGGAACGGCGACTGGCGGTCGGGTTATTACCGCGACCAGACCTGGATGATGGCAGCAGGATTGTTTACTGCCGAGCAGTTTTTTCATCAGTTATACGGGAATACCGACGGTGAACTAAACCCGCACAACGGAGGCAGGTCGTTCAACAACCATTTCTCCACTCCCAACATAAACAGGGATGGAACATGGAAAGACCTGACCGTACAGAAAAACTCTTCGGCCGATATCAGTCCTACTGCCGGCCAGATGCCGCGCTTACTGGGACTGGCCTGGGCATCCAAACTGTTCAGGGAAGTTCCCGAGCTCAAGGAGTTTACCACCCTTTCACGCAACGGCGATGAGGTGGCTTTCGGTTCCATCGGGGATGCCAGTACCTCGGAAGGACATTTCTGGGAAACGATCAATGCCTCAGGCGTGTTGCAGGTGCCCCTGGCCCTTTCGGTGTATGACGACGGCTATGGTATTTCTGTACCCAAAGAATATCAAACGAACAAGGGCAGTATTTCCGAATTGCTTCGGGGTTTTGTGAAGGACGAGGAACACCCGGGCGGGATCCTGGTGTACAAGTGCAAAGGATGGGATTATCCCGGTCTGGTGAAGATGTATGAGGAAGGGATTGCCATCTGCAGAGAACAACATATCCCGGTGGTATTTCATGTTGAAGAAGTGACCCAGCCGCTGGGTCATTCCACTTCGGGTTCCCATGAGCGGTACAAATCAGAAGAGAGGCTGAAGTGGGAGGAAGAGTTTGACCCTATCAAAAAGATGAGAGAATGGATGATCGAATCGGACCTGGCTACGGCAGAAGAATGCGACGAGATTGAGAAAAAGGCCGGGGAAGAGGCCAAACAAGCCAGAAAGAATGCGTGGAAAGCTTTTACCGATCCCATCAAACTGGAGCGTGATGCCCTGGTCAACATTATTGACAACCGTTCCTGTATCTGCAAACGGGATAAGATCGATAAAATCGGGATGATCACCAACGATCTGAAAAAAGTGATCCATCCCATCCGGAAAGATATTTTCAGTGCGGCAAAAAAAATGCTGAGGCATGTCTGCCTCGATTGCACTCAGCGTGAAAAATTACAAGATGACCTTTCCCGGTGGCTGAAAAGAAATTACGAAAACAACCGGGAGCGTTACAACAGTTATCTGTACAATGAAACCAAAACCTCGGTGCTGAAGGTGAAAGAGGTCAGACCGCTTTTCGATGACGATGCCCCCATGGTCACCGGGCGAGAGGTTTTAAGGGCCAATTTCGATTACCTGTTTGAGAAATATCCCAAACTGGTTACTTTCGGTGAGGATACCGGGAATATCGGGGATGTGAATCAGGCTCTGGCCGGTTTGCAGAAAAAATACGGAAAGTTGCGGATCTCTGATACCGGTATCCGGGAGACCACTATTCTGGGTCAGGGTATCGGGCTGGCATTGCGCGGATTGAAACCGCTTACGGAAATTCAGTACTTTGATTATCTTCTGTACGCACTCCAGACCCTGAGCGACGACCTGGCCAGTACCCATTACCGCACCAGAGGGAATCAAATCGCACCGGTTATTGTAAGAACCCGCGGGCACAGGCTGGAAGGGATATGGCATTCGGGTTCGCCCCTGAGCATGGTGATTAATTCCATCCGGGGTGTGTATGTGTGTGTGCCCAGGAATATGACACAGGCTGCCGGAATGTATAACACCTTAATGGAAGGAGATGATGCCGCCCTGGTGATCGAGCCCCTGAACGGCTATCGGCTGAAAGAGAAAATGCCGGCCAACATTGGCGAATTCAGGGTTCCTCTTGGGAAACCCGAGATACTGAATGAGGGAACGGACATCACCCTGGTAACCTATGGATCCTGTGTTCGCATAGCGCAGGAAGCCGTGGAACAGCTGGCAGAATTTGACATATCGGTGGAACTGATCGATGTGCAAACGCTGCTTCCCTTTGATCTGGACCATACTATCCTGGAATCGGTGAAGAAAACAAACCGGGTGGTATTTTTCGACGAGGATGTGCCGGGAGGTGCCACGGCCTTCATGATGCAGAAAGTGGTTGAAGAGCAAAGGGCTTATTATTTTCTGGATGCTGAACCCAGGACCATTACGGCTAAAGAACATCGCCCGGCCTATGCCACCGACGGGGATTATTTTTCCAATCCCAATGCTGAGGATGTATTCGAAACCCTGTATGACATGATGCACGAAGCCGATCCGGTGAAACATCCAGCTCTGTATTAGAGCGATGTGTCAGTAATCCAGGCGGTCTTCTTCCTTGAATTCAACATATTCAGGATCGCCTGGTTTGTATCGTCGGATGTTGATATTGAAAGCTGCCATGAATATGCTCATGAAGGGGCTGATGATATTAAAGAAGCAATAGGGCATGTAGGTCCACGTAGATACGCCCAGGACACCGGCCTGGGTAGCCCCGCATGTATTCCAGGGAATGAGTACTGACGTGACGGTCCCTGAATCTTCCAGGGAGCGGCTCAGCACCTCGGGTTTCAGTCCCTGATCGCGGAAGGCTTTGGAAAACATGCGGCCGGGAACCACAATGGATATGTACTGATCGGAAGCGGTGATATTGAAAAACAGACATGATCCTACCGTGGCTGCTACCAGCGAACCTGCCGAATGCACAAAACGGATGATGGATTGGGTGATCCTGACCAGAAGCCCGGCCGATTCCATAGCCCCACCAAAAACCATAGCAGAAAGGATCAGCCAGATGGTGTTCAGCATGCCGGCCATACCCCTGGTGGCAAGCAGTTCGTTTACCTGGGCATTATCGGTCACTACTCTCACCGACCCGAACATCGATTTCATAACTGCGATATAGGAATCTTTCAGATAGGTGCCGCCTGTTCCGGCCACTTCTCTGATCACTTCTGGCTGGAATATCACAGCAAAAATGCCGCCCATCAGGGTTCCTGCCAGGAGGGAAGGGAGGGGAGCCACTTTCCTCACAATGATATAAATGAGGAATGCCGGTACAATAAACAGCCAGGGCGTGATGTGGAAATGATGATCAATGGCGGCCAGCACCTCTTCGATATTGGTGTTTCCTTCAGGCAGTTTTACCGTCAGGCCGATGATCAGAAAAATGACCAGGGTCATGAGAATGGATGGGCCGGTAGTGAATATCATATACCTGATATGGGTGAACAGGTCGGTGCCGGCCATGGCCGGCGCCAGGTTGGTGGTATCGGACATGGGCGACATTTTATCGCCGAAATAGGCTCCTGAAATGATGGCACCGGCAGTGACTCCCGCATGAAAGCCCATGGCATTTCCTATACCCAGCAGTGCAATCCCGATGGTAGCTACCGTTGACCAGGAACTTCCCGTAGCCAGTGATACAATGGCACAGATGACCACGGTGGCAAACAGAAAAATAGTGGGATTTAGTATTTTCAGCCCGTAATAGATCAACGCCGGCACCACCCCGCTGATCATCCAGGTTCCTGCCAGCGATCCGATCAGGAACAGGATCAGGATGGACGGCATGGCCGAACTGATGCTCTTCACCATACTGCTTCTGACCGATTTCCAGGGAAGGCCCAGACGGGTGGCTATGAACCCGGCAATGGCAGCCGACAGGATCAATACGATCTGATTGGCACCGGCCAGGGTATCATCAAAAAATCTGACATTCAGAAACAGCAGAACAATGAGGAAAATAATGGGAATGAATGCCTGAAAAAGGGTGGGCTGTTTTTTTAATTCCTGCATACGGTGCCAGCTGCTTGAATTTTACCTGAATAAGGCAGGGAAGATGCAAAAAAAAGCCGGATTTTCAAATATACCCCGGCTGAGGATTGCGGTTTTATCATTTCCGGTTCCGTTTTCCTGCCGACTGCAGCAACCGCCTGAACAGGCTGCCCTGTTCATTATCATCATCCGAATAATAGTCACTTCCGTATCCGTACCCGTATCCGTAATTATAGCCGTATCCGTATCCATACCCATACCCATACCCATACCCGTATCCGTAACCGTAATAACCCTGCAGCTTAATATCATTGATCAGCAGGGAAATATTGTGAATATCTTTTCTCTTGTAGATCTCGTCAATGAACTGTATAACATTTTTATGTGAGAAATTGTGCCGTACCACAAATATGTTGGCATGAGAATATTTGCTCACGAGAATGGCATCGGTAACCACGGCCACAGGAGGGGTATCGAGAATAACCATATCGAACTCCTTCCGGATATATTCCATGAAGGCGTCCATTCGTCCGGTTTCCAGTAATTCAGCGGGGTTCGGGGGAACAGGTCCCGACGTGATCACATACAGGTTGTCAAGGTCGGTGGGATGAATAATATCGTCCAGTTTGCTCTGGTTGATGAGGTAGGTGCTCAGGCCCGTTTCGTTTGTAATATTGAAATCTCTGTGAATTTTGGGCTTTCTCAGATCAAGGCCTACCAGAAGGGTTTTTCTTCCCGACATGGCAACGATCACTGCCAGGTTGGTAGCAATGAACGTTTTTCCTTCCCCGCTCACCGTGGATGAAATCAGAACGATATTTTGTCCCTTCTCCCGGAGCATATATTGCAGATTGGTTCTCAGTGCCCGGAATGATTCTGCAATGGACGATTTGGGTTGCAGGAATACCGGGATTTCGGAATCGGTTTTATTATGTCCCACCGAGCCGATCACGGGCGCGCTGGTATGATCTTCAATGTCTTTCCGGTCGACAATCCTGTTGTTGAAGAAATCGATCAGCAGAATGATTACCACCGGGATAACAAATCCCAGGATCAGGGCGATCATATAGTTCATTGATGTTTTGGGCTTTACCCTTGCGGCATTTTCGGCACGGGCCTGATCGAGCATCCGGTTGTCGGGCAGGTTTGAAGCTTTGGCAATACCCGCTTCCATGCGCTTTTGCAGCATGTAGGTATATATCTCATCGTTTACCTGGAATTTCCGTTCAATCCCGATCAATGCCCGTTCCGTTACCGGTAACTGGTTGATCTCCTTTTCCACTTCTGCCATACGGCGGTCAATATCCTTCATACTCAGGGCAGCCGATTCGATTATGCTGTTCACATGTTCCAGAAGGATCTGACGTGTTTCCTCAATCTGGCGGGTATTCAGGGTGAACGAAGGATTGAAGCGCTGGGCAGAATGTTCCAGGGTGGTTCGTTCGGTATATAATTCGGTAAGCCTGGCAATGAGGTTGTTGAGAAGCGGTTCATTCACTCCCATGACAGACGGGACAATGACATCGGAGAAATCGCCTCTTTCCCGTATATAGCCAAGCAGGTAATCGTAATATTTTTGCTGCATGCCCAGCATGGTTTTTTCCTTTTGAAGGTCAATCAGTTTCTGGGCAATGGCCGAACCTTCCTGACTCAGGTCGATGATGTTGTATTTGAGACGGAATTCGAGCATTTCCTGTTCCACGGATTCCAGAGAATCGACGATCTCTTTTAGTTGTTCATCAATGAACTGGAGGGCCAGCGTAGCGTTTTTGCTTTTTTCTTCCTTGCCGTAATCAATGTAAACTTCAATGAGCTTGTTCAGGTAATCTGCTTCCTGCTGTGCCACAAACCCCTGGGTGGTCAGGGTCAGTACCGATCCTTTTTTCGGATCGTTTACCTCAACCGACAATTTCGAACGGTAGGCGTTGGTAAGCGCATTCAGGTTATTGACCACGAAATAGAACTTGTTGGATGACCAGCTTGTCGGATCGAATTCTTCAGGATTGCGCTGTTTCACTGTAAAAGCCAACGGAGGATGCACAAACGGCTCTCCAAATTTAATCACCCGGTCGATATCGAAATGTTCGTCGATTTGCAGTCTGAATTCTTCCCGGTTCAGGAGAGTAATGTAAATTTTATGACCCGGCAGCTGCGGATAAAGGGTATCGAGTTCCACCACGAAAGGGGAACGGTTGTACAGTTTCGATTCCTTGATACCCCTTCTTCCCACCAGGACATACGAAATTTCGAAATCGTCAAGTTCTCGCAGGGCCTGGTTGGTGAGTGTGTACGAACGGAGAATTTCCATTTCATCTTCCACATTCACCTGCCGGGTAACGATTTCCATCCCTTCGATGAAACCTTCCATGCCGGTTTTCCCTTTCTCTTCTCCCCGGGCTATCAGGGTGGCACTGACACTGTAAATGGGTTCGGAATACCGGTTGAACAGATAGGCCGCCGTAATGGCAATGAAAAGGGATATGGCAAACCAGTACCAGTTTCCCAGTATTCTGAGCAGAAACTTTTTTATGTCAATGTTCTCTTCCTGGTAAATATATTCCTGATGAGGATCCATAAGCTTACTTGAAGTAATTTAATACGAGTAAGACAGTTGAGAGTGATGCGAAAATAAAGGAAAGGGTGGGTATATTGATCCGTATGATTCTGTTATGCGTGGGTTTAATATAAATCACATCATTCGGCTGAACGAAAAAGGCTTCGGATGCAAGGATATCCTTGCTCAGCAGGTTGAGGTGAAAGGTAAGGATGGAATCGGGTGTTCTGCGAACAACCAGTATATCCTTCCGGTTCCCGAGGTCGGTAATGTCCCCGGCCATTCCAATGGCTTCAAGTATGGTGAGCTGTTTGTTATAGTTCTGATAGGTTCCGGGAACTTTTACCTCTCCCAGAATGGTGAATTTAAAGCTTAAGAGTTTTACTATGACCACCGGATCTTTGATATATTCCCGTGCTTTCCGGGTAATTCTTTCCCTGGCTTCTTCCACAGTAATTCCAAGCACCGGGACCTGGCCAATGAAGGGTACTTCCACATATCCGGAATCGTTCACCTGATATCCGTTGATGTACAGGTATCCTTCCCCGATGGCATAGGTGCCGGTTTCGGAGATGTCGAGAAGGTTATTGAATTCCTGGTTATAGGATAATAGCCTGATGTATAGAATGTCCTGCTCCTGTATCAGATAATCGTCGGGGAGCTGCAGTGGCAGTTCCTCTCCGGCTGAGTCAAGGCCCTGTAAATACAGTAGGTCTTTCTGGGTGGTACAGGCGGAAACAAACAAGCCGGCTGCAAGAAAAACCGGTATCCACTTGCTTTTTAGATGTTTATTACCCTGATTGACAGTGGGTATGGCTTTACTCATGATTCTGCTTTCGGAATGTGGGAATGGAATATAAAACATGCGTCAACAATGGAATATTTTTTGATTTCCATGGTAAAAATACGTATTTTTCAAAGGAAAACAGAATAAACGGAACAGATGGATCTGAATTTTGATTTTTTTCAGGTAGAGCCAAAAGACCATAGAGTGGCCAAGGGGAGGGTCCTGATTTCCGAGCCTTTCTTATCGGATCAGTATTTCAAGCGTTCCATTGTTTTTCTGGTGGAGCATAACGAAGAGGGTTCGGTAGGTTTTATTCTGAACAAGCCGGTACATATTGCCCTGTCAGAATTGCTGAAAAATTTTCCGGATATGGAAGTTTCCGTATCGCTGGGAGGGCCGGTAGGAACCAATACGGTACATTATATTCACACCCTTGGGGAACGTATCCCGAACAGCATGAGGGTTTTTCATGATATATACTGGGGCGGTGATTTTGACACCGTGAAAGAGATGCTGACCGGAGGAGTGATCCGGCCCGGGCAGATCAGGTTTTTTGTGGGTTATTCAGGATGGATGCCAAGGCAGCTTGAAAATGAAATTCACGAGAATTCATGGCTGGTTACCCGGGTAGATCCGGCTACGATCATGTCCTGTTCCGATAGGGAAGAATGGAGATCTGTTCTCAGGAAAATGAAGAATAAAAAATACCGACTCTGGGCTGATTTTCCCGAAAATCCTGCCAATAATTAATCCGTTCGGCTGTTCTGAAAGCCGGGTATTATCTGTTCCACGATCTCAGTCAGCGGCTGGTTGGGCCGTATGGTAACAGACTTGATCCCCGCTTTTATGGCTGCTTCCGCATCCCTTTCATGATCGCCGATAAAGAATGAACGAGCAGGATCAATATCGAAACGTGCCATGGCTTTTTCCAGCAGAAGGGTTCCTGGTTTCCGGCATAGGCATTTTCCCAGATCGGAATGGTGAGGGCAGTAATATATTTCGGTCAGCCGGATATCTTTTGCCATGAGTTCTTTTTCCATGAACTGGTGCAGGCGGTCAACATCCTCCCTGCTGTACATGCCTCTGGCAATGCCTCCCTGATTGGAAATCACAATCAGCAGGTATCCTGCTTCCTGAAACATCCGCAGGGCTGTGAATACTCCGTCATTGAAGCGAAAATCCTCTATCAGATAGGTATATTCCCCTCTTTCTTCATTGATTACTCCGTCACGGTCAAGAAATATGGCCTGCTGTTTCATGGATGCAACAGTTGCTGAAAAAAGTAACCGATGAGGGAAGGAGCGATAATGGCCGGATAGATGAATCCGGTAACGGCTCCCAGAAAATGCGCATCGTGGTTGATGTGGTCGGAAGCACGGCGGCTCATGATATGCGAATAGATCAGGTAGGCTATTCCGAAGATGATGCCCGGAATGGGAATGAAATACAATAGCAGGGTTTGCCAGGGATCGAAGAAGATGCTGGTGAAGATAAAGGCGGAAACGGCTCCCGAGGCCCCCACCGAGTTGTATCCGGGTTCATTCCGATATTTTTTCAATGTGGTGATGGTAGCGACGGCCATCGATCCCACAAAGAGGATCAGATAGTGTATTTCGGGCCACCGGATCATTCCGGCTTCAGCTAGTTGATGAAAATAACTTTCCACTGCCGTACCGAAGAAAAAAAGCACCATCATATTGATTACCAGGTGCATCCAGTCGGCATGGATCAGGCCGTGTGTAAGAAAGCGGTGGAATTCGCGGTAGTGGATTACCCGGTAGGGATTAAACTGCATACGGGCAAACAGCCGCGGATTATTAAAGGCCAGGATGGATATCACCGATATGATGGCAACCAGCAGAATGGTCATGATGAATTCAGTGTAATATTTTATAGATCAATTCCTTTAACAGGTCTCCCTCTTCGGTGGATACAGGAATGAATCCCTTTGATTTTACATCGTATTTGCGTAACATTCCGATAATCTGCTTCAGCTTTTCCGGGCTGTAGTTCCTGGCTGCCGTTTCGTATTCCTTCATGAAAAAAGGACGGACCCTCAGGGCCGGGGCAGCCTGGTTTCTTGACTTGTTGGGAAGATAGTGGTAGGCAAGGACCTTGCTGAAGAAAAAGTAGATGGCCGAGAGGGTGACGATGAAGGGATTGTTTTTCGGATTGTTCCCGAAATGCTTCACGATGCGGTTCGATTTCAGAATATCTTTTCTGGCCAGTGCATTGGTCAGTTCAAAGTTATTGTATTCCTTGCTGATGCCAATATACTCTTCAATATGTGATGCCGTAACGGTTTTTTCATTTTCCGGAAGAACGATCATCAGTTTGTCCAGTTCACCGGCAATCCGGTTCAGGTCGTTTCCCAGGTGTTCGGTCAGCATCATTCCCACCCCGGCATTCATGGAATATCCTTTGCTTTTTAAATAATTCTCGATCCACAGCGGAATCTTGTCTTCATACAGTTTTTTTGATTCAAAATATATCCCGTTTTTTTCCAGAGCTTTGTAAACCTTCAGACGTTTGCTGAGGATTTTGTATTTATAATTGATCACCAGAATGGTTGATTTCATGGGGGAATTGAAATAATGTTCAAAAGCCTCAAGTGACGGCAGATCCTGTGCTTCCCTGACAATAACCACCATGTGGCTGGACATCATGGGGAATCTGCGGGAGAGGTCAACTATTTCATGGGCACTGGTATCCTTGCCATACACAATCATCTGGTTAAAAGACCGGGCTTCTTCAGGAAGCGCATGAGATGCTATGTATTCTGTAATCTTGTCGATAAAATAGGGTTCCTGACCCGCCAGAAAATATACGGACCGGTAGACCTTGTTTTTCAGATCCTTCATGATCTGTTCATAGGACATTTCCATGGGTTCAGAATCTGAGGTGTTTTACCGACATGCCTTCGTTTTTTATTTCCATCAGGGCATCAATGCCGATTTTCAGATGAATTTCGGTGAATTTTCCGGTCACCAGTTTGTCGCTTTGCTGTGTTTTTATGCCGGCACTGATCATGGGTTGATCTGAAACGAGCAACAATGCGCCTGAAGGAATTTCATTGGCAAACCCCACGGTAAAAATAGTGGCGGTTTCCATATCAATGGCCATGCACCGGGTTTTTCTGAGGTATTTTTTAAATTTCTGGTCATATTCCCATACCCGGCGGTTTGTGGTGTACACAGTGCCTGTCCAGTAATCGTGCTGGTGGTTCCGTATGCTGGTTGAAACGGCTCGCTGCAGGCTGAAAGCAGGAAGAGCCGGAATTTCAGGAGGCAGATAATCGGCCGAGGTTCCTTCTCCACGGATGGCGGCAATGGGCAGAATAAAATCACCCAGCTGGTTTTTCTTCTTTAGGCCACCGCATTTTCCAAGAAACAGAACCGCCTGTGGCTGAACCGCTCCCAGCAGATCCATAATGGTTGCCGCGTTGGCACTTCCCATTCCGAAATGGATCATGGTAATTCCTTTTCCTGTTAGAGCAGGCATGTTCACCGTTTTGTCGGGCAAGGGCAAATGGTGCATGTCTGCAAACATTTCCATATAATTCATGAAATTGGTCAGCAGAATATATTTCCCGAAATTTTCAATGGGAATACCTGTATATCGCGGGAGCCAGTCCTTTACTATTTCGGCTTTTGTTTTCATAGAGGATATTGTTCGCTGTTCTTGTTACCTTTGTCCCTGTGTAAAAATTCACTTTGTGGAGCAGCTAAATTTACCAACTTATTCTTTCAATATAAAATCAAAAGAAGGGAGGGATTACATCTTCGACCCCGTAAGGAAGAAGTATGTGGTGCTGACCCCCGAGGAATGGGTGCGGCAGCATTTTGTCAGTTACATGATCCGGGAGAAAAATTATCCGGCCTCGCTTACCCGGGTAGAGATGTATCTGGAAGTGAACCGGATGGGTAAACGGTGTGATGTCGTTTTTTTCGACAGAAACGGTATTCCCCGAATGATTGTGGAATGCAAGGCCCCGGAGGTCAGGATCAGCCAGAAAACCTTTGACCAGGTGGCTGCCTATAACCTGAAGTTAAAGGTAGATTACCTGGTTGTCACCAACGGATTGAAACATTATGCCTGTGCCATGGATTACCGGACGAACAGCTATATTTTTCTGAAAGAAATACCCGATTATCATTCTCTTAAGTTGACAGATTGATGCATTGCAGCATCCATTCGCCGGAAAACCCTTTCCCGTTGAATAACCAGTCTTTTTTTTCGCCGATAACGGTGAATCCGTTCCTGGTGAACAAACGCAGGCTGGCCTGGTTGTCAGTAGCGATATGGCAGTAAAGTTGATGGAGTTTCAGGTGCTCGAAACAGTATTCCTTGAACAGTTGGAGGGCTTCGGAAGCATATCCCTTGTTCCGGTCGTTTTCGTTATGTATCAGAATGCCTACCCCGCCCCGCTTGTGGTAGGGATCAAAATCGAACAGATCGATTGCTCCAAGCGGATGGCCGTCGTTCCTGCGAATGATCATCAGTCTGAATTGCCGGGTGGCATACAGATCGCTGGTGGATTGTTTGATGAACTGTTTCAGGGTAAATTTTGAAAAGGGGATGAGGGTCTGGCTTACTGTCCAGTGACGGGGATCATTTTCCCACAGGTACAGTACTTCCAGGTCTTCGGGCTCCATGGCCCTGAGCCTGATTCGTTTATTTTCCAGCAGAGTATTCATGAAATGCAGCGATCGTTCTCCGGATAAGCTCTTGCAGGGGGTCAATCGGATTCCTGATAAACTTTCTTAACCCACAGATCTTCATGATAGCCTTTATCAACCAGTTGCTGCCTTACTTTTTCTGCTTCTTCCTGGGTGTCAAATTCGCCGTAGGTATACCGGTAAAAGCCGTCTTTTCCCAGGATGACCCTTACATTTTCGAGGGGGGCGAAATAGGAAACATCCACCGGCCGGACTTTCAAAGCCATTAATTGAACGGTATAATACAGCACTTCCCTTTCATGATCAATGATTTCAAGGTCCTGGATGTCAAGGCCTGTAATAACCATTGCCGAATCGAGCGGCCTGGCCTGGCTGATATCGATGCTGTCTTTCAGCCATTTTTCCCGGACGGGTTTTTTGGAAGGTTCTGCAGGGGTCAGTTCCACATCAATAATAAACTCCGATTTTCTGGCATATTCATCGATCCGTATTTCTTCCCGGTGGGGAAGGTATCCGTTTCCGGTATAAATCATATCATAATTGCCTGATTTGGTGATGAAAGAGTATTGTCCCGATTGCCGGTTCGGGAATCCCACGTCTACCGTATCCATCGATTCCCTGTCGATCATGAAGATCTGAAAATCCCAACCGAACTCCCGGGTGGTGTCTGCCAGTGACAATTGTCCCCTGATGGTGAAGTCACGGGTTATTCCTTCAGGAAGTATTTCAATGCGGTACAGGTTCATTTCCTTGTATCCGTCAAGCATGGATATATATGCGGCCTTGCCGTTCTGCACCGGATTGAAAAACAGGTCATCGTCGGTGGTATTCAGGGGATATCCGATATTCACGGGTTTGCTCCAGGATCCATCAGGCATTCGCTGTGAGTAGAATATGTCGTATCCCCCCATGTTGTAATGGCCTTCCGAAGAAAAATATAACAGGGAATCATTTTCCGTAATAAAGGGATAATTCTCATTGAACGGGGTATTGATATTATTTCCTATGTTTTCCGCAGGTCCCCAGTTACCGCGTTTGTCCTTTTTTGAAACGTATATGTCCAGTTCTCCCAGTCCCCCTGTCCGGTTGCTTGTAAAATACAGAGTATTTCCGTCGCTTGAGACACAGGCATGCGATTCGTAATAACGGGTGTTAATGTTCCGGTTCAGCTTCCGGGCTCTGGTCCATTCTCCATTTTTTCTTGAACTGACATAAATATTTCCGTCTTCCATATCGGATTTATACAGATACAGTTCCGTTCCGTCAAATGAGAGGGAAGAGGACATCCCGTCCCGGTCAGAATGGACCAGCCGGGTGATGTCTTCGGCCGGACTCCATACCCCGCCGGTGGTACGGGAAGTTTGATAAAGGACATCCTCATCCCCGTATTTGGCGGTAAATACCAGGGTATTTTCATCTCCCGATACGGCCGGGTGAATATTCATGGATACCACATTGACCTGATTGCCCAGATTTTGCGGGATATAGCTCACAGGATTCTTTTTCAATTCTTTTGCGATTTCACATGCCCTGATTTGCTGGTTAATGAATTCATCATTCTCCATGGGATTATTTTGCCTGATCAGTTCCCTGAAGTGCTGGTAGGTGGCGATGGCTTTGTCGAGCTGATTGGTGATCCTGTAAGCATTGCCCAGATAAAAGTATGCATCGAGGGGGGCACGGGTTTCGGTAGGAAGATGATCCCGGGCATCGTAAGCGGCATTTTTTACTGCTTTTTCGAGGTATGGAATGGCCTTTTCCTTTTCGTTGGGAATATGCAGATAACATACCCCGATCTTGTACAGGATATTGGCGTTATCATCATCTTCCAGCAGAAGGTAAAGCAATATAGCATCTTCATATTCCCGGTAAAGGTAATGTGATTCGGCCTCGACGAAAATCTCCCGCATTTCAGACCTTGTCTGGCCCATGATCCTCCCCGACAGAAATAAGCAGCACAGAATTATCAGGCATTTGTGCATGAGGTATGTGCTATTAACATATTGACAAATCTAAAAATTCAATTGTTTTTTTCAATGAGTACTTTCAGATTTTTGTTACTTGATTTGCAGGTAATTTTTTTTGATTCAGGATCAAAAATGAATTCGGTCAGTATTTCTTCCGTATTCCGGTTGATCAGTCTGATGATGAAGGGTGTTTTACAATCCCACTCCGTATCCAGCTCTCCTGAGAACGGCATAGTGCCGGCGGTTTCTTCCGGGATAATTTCTATGCTGTAAATATCCTGCTGCCCGAATCCCTCCGGCATATTTCTGGAAAGATACATGAACTTACCGTTTCTGACGGGATAGAAAAAGGTTTCATCGGAAGTAGTATTAACGGGGTATCCAATATTTATCGGATCTTCCCATTGCCCTGATGGGCCCCTAGTGGAATAAAAGATGTCGTATCCCCCCATGTTGTAATGTCCCTCCGATGCAAAATACAGTGTGTTCCCGTCTTCTGACAGATGTGGACTGGCCTCGTTGAAGGGGGTGTTGATCACATCTCCCAGATTTTCCGGCTCTGACCACTGTCCGGATTGGTCAAGTACTGAACGGTAAATATCGAATTCGCCTATCCCTCCCCTCCGGTTACTTGAAAAATAAAGGGTTTTTTCATCGGCTGACAGGGAAGCAAAGGATTCGGCCCGGTTCGAATTAACCGGACCCGGAAAAGGCTCCATTCTGGACCAGGATCCGTTGCTGTAGGTGCTGATGTAGATATCACGGTTATTCCCTGTGCCTTTTATGAGCAGCAATTTTTCCCCTTCCGGTGAAACCCATACCGGGATAGCATCTCCGTCCGATTCCACCTGGGGGGTAATATTTACGGGTTCAGTCCATATGCCGGCCAGTTTGTTACTCATGAAGAGGGCATTATAAAACTTTAAATCAGTCATATATACCAGTGTCTGTTCATCGGCAGATATGACAGGTTGGTAATTGTCTGAGGCATCATTGACAGGCGACCCCAGGTTTACGATATTCACATTCAGGGGAATATCCTTTATGATTTTTGCGATTTCACAGGTACGGATTTCGTTCTCCACGATCCTGATATTGTAATTCCTGTCAAAGCCCGGAACTTCCCTGAAAGCATAAAAGGCATCCAGGGCTTTTTCCAGTTCGTTGTTGATCCGGTATGCCCTGCCCAGGTAAAACCAGGTATGGTAGGGAGCTTTTGTTTCTTTTGTAGACCTTGCCGAGTATTTTCCGGTTATATCCCCGAGTGCTTTCTCAAAGTAGGGGATGGCTTTGTATTCTTCTCCAGGAATGTGTAAATAACACATCCCGATCCTGAATTGTACATTGGCATTGAAATAGGGTGTATCTTCGAGTCGTAGCAGATAATATATAGCTTCTTCATAATCTTCTTCCTGGAAAAAGAAGAACCCGTTATCAAGCAATTCTTCGGGGCTCTGATCTTCCTGTGCCACGGCAGGAGTGCAAATGAACAATAAACTAAAAAGAAAAAGGACGTTTCTCATTTGGAGTAATTTTTGCCAGCCACTAGAAAAGAAAGATAATAAAAAATTTTGTATTACGAACCCCGACTTCACACAGTATGGTGTGTACTGATTAACCCGGCGGGAATATTGTTGCCTAAAAGACAGGTTTTTCCGGTTGAATAAAGGAGTACGTGTTTTCTGGAACGGCAAAATCCACTCTGCGGTTGAATTTCCTTCCTTCCGGGTTGTCCGATCCGTCAGGCCGGTGGTTAGGAGCAATGGGACAGCTTTCTCCCAGTGCCTTAATTTCCAGCCTGTTTTGCGGAATGCCCTGCTTTACCAGGTAGTTTTTAACAGTCTGTGCCCGGCGTTCCGACAAGCGTAAATTGTAATCTTCCGCTCCAATGGCATCGGTATGGCCCCGGATCTCAATTTTTAAATCGGGAAATCGTTCCAGAATCGCGACCAGCCCTCCGAGTGCGCTTTCCGATGAAGGAAGCGGGTCAGATCTGTCGAAACCGAAATAAATATTCCTGAGTGTGATGGTTCCCCTGATTTTTCCCCTGGCGGAAATGTCGAGGGAGTGGCTGTCTTCCCTGTCGGTGATATGAATACGTTGAGTAAATGTTTCTAAACTACTGTCTTGCAGGGTTACTTCATATATGGCCGGGGGGAGGTGGAACATAAAATGGCCTGTACTATCCGTTGTTACAAGAAGGGTGTCACCGTTTTCCATGCTGGTCACCGTCAGCGTGGTTTCAACGGGATAAACCCTGCCGGTTGGGCTGGAAACATTTACATTCCCTGAAACCATAACCTGAGCAGGTTGAACTGCCTGGGGCGGCATGAACCAGGCTAACTGGCTCGTTCCGGGTTCTTTGTGTCTTGTCAGAATAAAATCAGCATTACCCGGGGCAGGAGAGAAGGCCTGGTCGTTCAGGGTTGAATTGACAGGATATCCAGGGTTTTGTGGTACTGTCCATGTATCTCCGGACCTGACGGAACGAACAATATCAAGCCCGCCCATGGTTACGTGACCGTCGGAGGCAAAAAACAGGGTGTCGGGATGCTTCAGGTAAGGCGAGGTTTCTTCGTAGGGTGTGTTGATGCGACTGTCCAGTAATTGCAGTCCGGTAGCCACAAACTCTTCATCCAGCTTCGCTGTGTACAGATCCAGTCCTCCGTATCCCCCTGGCCTGTCGCTGGAAAAATATAGGGTATTTCCGTCATCTGTCAGAAATGCGGTAGTTTCATTCCATCGTGTATTCACACTTTCAAGAGGTTTTGCGGAACTCCAGCGCCCATCTTTAATTCTGGAATAATACAGATCGTACTGCTCATCCTGTTTTCTGGTCAGGAAAAGCACCTTTCCGTTTCCTGAAAGGGATACACATTCAAAATAACCGTCAGATTCAATGGAAGCGGTGATGTTCCGGGGTTCCTGCCAGGTGTTGCCGTATTTTTCCGAAAGCATCACTGCCCGGTAATAATCTTTCCGGTGCATAAATGCCAGCGCCGAACCATCGGGGGCCAGACAGGGATTATAAACATAGGTGGCGGTATTGATCGCGGGGACTTCAACAGGAGGTGCAGAAACTGGAGCAGAAAAAAATCTTTTTGCGGTTTCACACATTTTTATCTGCCGTTCGGCTTCCATTGTTTCTGGATCATTCTGCCCGAACCATCTACGGTATCTGGCAAAATGTTCCAGGGCGGCATCGAGATCTCCGTTCATCCGGCAGGCTATACCCAGGTACAGAAATGCCTCGCGCGGTGCTGACATTTCTCTGTGGAAGTCATCCCTGTAACGTTTTTTCACATGGTTTGTAGCCTTTTCAAGGTAAGGAACGGCCAGGGATTCGTAACCCGGAATGTGCAGCAGGCACATCCCGGTTTTATAATTCAGGTTAGCATTGTCAGGATATTTTTTAACCAAACCGGTAAAATAGGGTAAGGCTTTTTCATATTCTTCATAGAGGTAATGAAAATTCCCCTCATAGAATGTTTTCTGGTAATCCCTACCCGACTGGGCTGTTGCGAATGACCAGGCAAGGAGGAGGATGGCTCCGGTCATTTTCAAGCCGGGTGCTTTCTTATACATTTCGTTGTAACAGCTCATGGATACGTTACCGGATTTTGATCGCGGCCGGCATATCGATCGGTTCGTATTCCACGACCAGATCACCTGATTCAGGAATACGAATTTCTGCCCTTCTGTTCAGCGCTCGTCCCTCGGGACAATCGGCACCGTTTTCGTAACGGTTTCGGGCTATTGGGTTGTTTTCACCTTCTCCCGATAAACTAATTCTTGCCTTCCCAATCCCTTTCGATATGAGGTAATCACGGACGGCACCAGCACGGCGTTCGGAAAGTTTCTGATTGTATGCCGCCGGGCCAATGGCATCGGTATGTCCGATAATTTCAATATTCAATCCGGTGTGTTCCTCCAGGATTTTTACCAGTTCGTCAAGTTTAGTCTGTTCTTCTGTGGTGATGGTTGCCTTGTCAAAAGCGAAATAGATATGTTTCAGGGTAATGACTTCGGGGGGAACCGCAACCAGTGTGGCATCTACCTTTACTTCCGACAGCGAATAATCGGATGGAAGATGAGCTTCCCTGACTAGGGGTTCGAAGCCTTCACACTCGAATGTGAGTGTATAGGTGCCGGGCACCTTGCTGGTGTACTGAAACTCTCCGGTTGAAGGATGGACCGGCAGTATCGAGGGCTGAGTGCCTGAGGGGCCGGATATATTTACCTTTATATCGGCTTCTTCCGGTACAGTTACATCCTCAAGGGTTACTTTTCCGGTAATCAGTACGGGTCTTGGGTTTTTATCAGAATAAATCTCATACCGGTAAATGTCTTCTTGCCCGTAACCATCTTCGGTATATCTGGCAAAGTAGGCGTTTATGCCGTCATTCACAGGCATGAAGAAAATATCCTCGTCGGCGGTGTTAATGGGATAACCCAGGTTGACCGGTGTGCTCCAGTTCCCTTCTTCGTCAAGGGAGGAAGTAAAAACATCGTAGCCTCCCATGGTTTCGTGCCCCTGAGAACTGAAATAAATGGTTTTTCCGTTATTCACCAGGAAAGGGGTTTCTTCATTGAAAGGGGTATTGATTACCGGACCCATATTTTCAGCGGGACCCCAGTCGCCGGTGGTTTCATCCCAGCGGGAAAGGTACAGGTCAAAACCGCCGTATCCGCCGGGTTTGTTGCTGGTAAAAATCAGGACGGACCCGTCCTCTGAGACGCAGGCATGGTTTTCCCAGTATTTGGTATTGATATTTTTTCCGAGTTTCTCTGCCGGTTGCCATTCTCCGTCTATTTTCCGGCTGAGGTAGATTTCGCTGTTGAAATCATCGTCTTTTGACAGAAGCAAACAGTTGCCGTCTGAGGAAAGGCATGTGGGATACATGTCACCGTCGGACAGGATTTCCGGGCTCAGATTGACCGGATCGCTCCACTGGTCGCCTGATTTTTCTGTATAAAAAATCGCATCATAAAATTTCAGGCCGGTAACGTAAACCAGGGTTTTTTCATCGGGTGTGGTAACCGGTTTGAAATTGGGAAAATGATCATTGATGGGCGGCCCCAGATTGACTGCATCGAACGGGACGGGGTTTTTTATATATTTCCTGGCATTCTCACAAGCATCAATCTGTTGGAGGATAAAATTGCGATTAATGGTATCAGCGTTTTCTATCAGAGACAGATAATGGTCAAAAATCTGAGCGGCTTCATCAAATCGTTTCTGTATCCGGTAGGCGGCTCCCAGATAATAATAGGCTTCCAGAGGTGCTCTGTTTTCCCTGTGATTCGCTTCCCTGTAACTGGTGGTGGTATTTTTAACGGCTTTTTCAAGATAGGGAATGGCTTCCTCTTTTTGTCCCGGCAGATTGATATAACACATGCCGATGCGGTAACAGATGTTGGCATTATTGGGGTCCATTTCATATAGTTCGAGAAAGAAGGGCAGGGCATCGGCATATTCTTCGTATAGTAAGAAATAATCTCCGTCAAGAAAGGTTTCCTTGAAATTGGTTTCCTGTGCGAATGTGGAGGAAAATAATAGACAGGAAAACAGAAATACCAGAGCTTTTTTCATTGGCCTTGGGATTTGAAACTTAACAAATTTAATAATTTAATTCACATGAGGAAAGAAATGAAGGGATTGTTCATTTGATCAATCCCTTCATGAAGCCATTCGGTCCGTTAGACCTTTTTATTCTCTGATGTCACGGTTTTCTCTGTTCTCTTTCTTTTTTCTGGTCAGAATAAAAAGCAGAATAAGCAGGAACAATATAGCGCCGCTGATCAACCATGCCATCCATATTCTGCCCGGAGCCTTTTCTTCCGACAATTTTTCAATTACCTCGTCGGCCAGCTCGCTGTGTTTATCCATCAGTCGGAAGAGGAGGTCCCAAACCTGGTCGGCAGTATATGGATAATTAACCGATTGTTGCAATATATATTCCAGCAATTGTTCCGGTGTCATTTCCCGGACCATTTCATGGTCAAGGCCTGTGAGGAAATCTTTCAAAGCTCCATCTGATGAATTTGTCAGGTTTTCAAGGAATACCAGCACATCTATCTTTCCCCCTGAAGCCAGGGCGGACACGAGTCTGAAGACTTCTTCTTTCTCGTATCCGAAGAATTCGGCTTTTCCAATGAGGTATTCTACGAGTTCCTGGTTGTTTGTAATCCCTTCGCGGTCAGGTTCAAGATGTTCAATGGATGATTTCAGTGTGCCTTCGGCCATTTCTTCCATTTTCCCCATCAGTTCCCTGACTTTTTGTTCCTCAGCGGCCGGTGAGATCATCATGATCCTGCGGATATCTTTTTCACTGAAGGCATAGTTTTCCGAAAGGGTGTTCAGGTGTTCGATAAGTCGGAAGGAGGTGCTGTCAGTCCATATCTCACTGTCGATACGGCTGATGGCTATCTTCATTTCACCGCGGGCATATCTCTTCAGTTTTTCCAGTATGCCGGTGGTATTCATGGAAGCCACCTGGTCGCGGTACATGAAAAGGGTATCGACCTCAGCCGGCTGATTGCTCTCATCTACCAGGTACTTCCGCAGATCACGGATAGAATACAATTTCGACTGCTGAGGATCAGTATTTTCAATGATCCTTCTCCATTCCTTCCCGGAAATGGCTTTCAGTTCTTCCATGGCGCTCAACACTTCCCCGGGAATCGGTTTGACTTTCGTACGCGGAGGTTCGTAAGTAACCACCGTTTCTTTTACGGTACGGTTGCCTGCCTGATCTGTCAGTGTAAAACGCAGGATGGTTTCACCGGGCAGGGGATCGAAGGTATACCGGGTTTCCGTTTTTCTGATATCGAACTCTTCGCGGTTCACTACCACACTATCCCTGATGGTTTCTACTACCAGTGTGGCATTCTTTTCAGTGTCCAGATCAATCCTGACTTTCCCTTTTGTAATGTAAACGGTCGTATCAGAAACTTCAAGTTCGGCAATCAGATCGGCTTCTTCAAGGGTTTTGTTCAGGATAAAAGTATCTTTTCGTTCGTAAGGTTCAATCACCAGTCGGCCTGTGGCAGGAATGAAACTGTCTGCCTCAAAAACTACATGATAAATGCCCTGAACCAGGTCGGTCTGATAACTCCCCGATGCATCGGCTGTAACCACGGAAGCCGTATCGCCGGTTTCCGTGTTGATGAAACGAACCGTAATGTCCTCTGGCGAATAGCCCTGGGTGGTTCTCAGTTCAACCATTCCGGTGATAAGGTATTTCTTCGGATGTTCTTCGGAATATATTTCGAGTTCAAAAATATCCTGTTCCCCGAAACCCTCTTCACTGTATACAGCATAATAGGCAAGGTGCCCCTCACCGATGGGACAGTAGAAAAGATTGTCGTCAGGGGTGTTTACCGGGTACCCCATGTTCACCGGAGCCGACCAGGTGCTGTCGCTCAGCAGGTTGGAATAAAAAATATCGTACCCGCCGATGTTGAAATGGCCGTAGGAACTGAAATAGAGTGTTTTTCCGTCATGTGATATGAACGGGGCATCTTCATTATAAGGAGTATTGATTTTATCTCCCAGGTTTACGGGAGGACCCCATTCACCACCCACGCTGTCGCGTGTGGAAACATAGATATCCAGGTCTCCGTAACCCCCTTTCCGGTTGCTGGTAAAATACAGGGATTTTCCGTCGGCCGAAATGGAGGCATGTGATTCCCAGTATTTTGTGTTGATATGATCGTTCAGCCTTTTTACGCGGGACCATACCTGACCGTCATAATAACTTACGTATATATTCCCGTCGTAACCATCAACTTTGTATAGGTATAGTTCTTTTCCGTCGGCAGAAAGTGAACTGGTATAGAGGTCTTCGTCTTCTCCCAGCTGAAATGTGAGGTTTTCAGGCTCGGTCCATTTCCCGTCTATTTTTTTGGAGAAGAAAACGGCATCATAGAACTGAAGCTTCCGCATGAAAAGCATTATGGTCCTGTCGGCCGAAACAACCGGATTATAGTCGGAAAACCTGGAATTGACCACTTCGCCCATATTTCTTATATTCAGGAACATAGGGTTTTGCATGATCTTTTTGGCATTTTCACAGGCACGGATCTGTTCATCTACCAGATCCAGGTCATACTTCTTTTCGTCGACAGAATTTTTAAATCGCCGGTAAGCTTCCAGCGCCTCGTCAAGGCGGTTATTTACACGGTAGGCGTCGCCCAGGCGGAACAGGGCTTCGGGCGGGGCGTGGGTTTTCCTGATATTTTCACCTTTGTATTTATCCGAAGTATGCCGGGAAGCTCTTTCCAGGTAATCAATGGCTTTGTCTTTCTGTCCGGGCATATTCAGATAACATACTCCGATACGGTACCTGATATTGTGGTTGTTGGGGAACTCCCGCAACATCTGAAGGTAAATGGGGAGTGCCTCGTTGTATTCTTCGTACAGAAAATAGGCATTGGCTTCTTTAAACCGTTCTCGCCAGTCAATTTCTTCCTGAGAAGAACCATTATACGTGAAAAGCAGTGATACAAGAAGGATCAGGAGTGTATACCGCTTCATGGGCAATTGGTTTATACGAAAATAATAATTTTAAGTGAAACTCTTTATTAAATTTTCGATTTCCGCCAAAATAAGTAGAAAACTGCATGTAAAAAATGGAGGGCAATATCCCCTTTATGCACATAGCAAAAGCAGGACGTAAGGGTCGGATATTTCCGTCCTTCATGGAATATATATGGTCGAAAAATGTTTGGAGGGAAAATTCAGATCACCCTGGTGGTATCGAAGTTTTTAAGGTATTCCGCCACCTTTTTCAGGTACATGCCAGCCAGTGCTCCGTCAACTACCCGGTGATCGTAGGAAAGTGAAAGGATCATGATGTGCCTGATCCCGAGGGCATCGCCTGCGGGGGTTTCAATAACGGCGGGTTTCTTCCTTATGGCTCCGATTCCCAGAATGGCCACCTCCGGCTGATTAATGATGGGAGTTCCTGTCAGGCTGTCAAAAGTACCGAAATTGGTGATGGTAAAAGTGCCTCCGGTGATCTCATCAGGTTTCAGCTGGTTACTGCGGGCCCTTCTGGCCAGATCATTTACCGTTTTTGCCAGTCCGATGAGATTCTTTTCATCCGCATTTTTAATCACCGGCACAATCAGGTTCCCGTTGGGCAGGGCCGTGGCTATTCCGATATGGATGTTTTTCTTTTTAATGATACGGTCGCCGTCCACCGAAACGTTAACCATGGGAAAATCACGCAGGGCATGGGCTACTGCCTCAATGAATACGGGCATGAATGTGAATTTTTGGCCTTCGCGCTGCAGGAAAGTATCCTTGACCCGGTTCCTCCATTCAACTACTGCTGTCATGTCCACTTCTATAAAGGACGTAACATGAGGAGAAGTCTGCTTGGAACGAACCATATGTTCAGCAATAAGCTTTCTCATACGGTCCATTTGAATGATCTCATCCTCGCCTGACGATGCTTTTACGGCGCCGGCTGCGGCCTGCTTCTTCAGGTCCGGTTTTCGGGCAGTAGTTTCAGTTGCAGCCTGTTCGGGCTGTTTCACCTTTCCGGTTTTTTTCTGTTCCAGATACTGCAATACGTCGTTTTTGGTAAGCCGGTTATTTAATCCTGTGCCCTGAATGCTGTCCAGTTCTTCGGCGTTGAGGTTTTCTTTTTCCGCAATACGACGGATAAGAGGTGAAAGAAATCTTCCCGAAGGGGTATGACTTGTTTGTTCAGGGGGAAAAGGGACCTCTTCAGCTTCAGCCTTCTTTTCCGACGGCTTTCCCGGTACCGGAGATTCTTTTTTCTCTGCTTCTGTTTTCTCTCCGGAAGGAGTGCTTCTGATCCTTTCCACCTCTTTCATGACTTCTTCCGTATCGGAACTTTCCATTTCCTTTTCGGTTTCCAGTCGGGCAATGGCCTGCCCTACCTGAGGGGTCTCACCTTCCCGGAAAAGAATCTCCTTGACCACGCCGGAGTGTGGGGATGGGACCTCCGAGTCAACTTTGTCTGTGGCAATTTCTACCAGCGAATCGTCTTCGTTTACATGGTCGCCTTCCTTAACCAGCCATTTGGTAATGGTTGCTTCAATTACTCCTTCTCCCATGGCAGGGAGCATTATTTCTACTTGAGCCATGAATAGTAATGATTGAAATGTATGTAAAATTTATCCTGCTAATGATCAATAAAATCAGAATATTTAAATATAAAAATACTAAAATAATAACAGAATTACCTGTCCAAATGTTTACGGGCCTTCCAAATAATTTTTATATCTGTGGCCGGACTGTAATCTCTTGCATAAACAAGATTCCCTTTATCGATCACATCTTTTTGTTCCGTATCGGGGGGCAGGGTATACAATATCCCCGGCCGGATATCGGGAAGGGACTGATCCTTTGCGTCGTGAAGAGGATAAAACCCTACCCAGCTGCATTTTCCTGATAGAACCAGGACAATATTTCTGAGCAGTCGAAGCGGTTTGCGGAAAAGGAAAAAAGTAATCGGGAAACAAACCAGAAACAGGACGGAAAGGGTCAGATCCAGCAACCGTTTGTTCCTTCTGGAAGAGGGCTGTGTAATGGTATTGAAATGGAGCAGGAAGAGCTCCCCTGGGGTATGGATGGAGTGACTGCCTATGACCGACGCACTTTCGGGAGGGGCTATTTTATACTCCACCGGAAACCGGTTCAGCCGGTTCATGCATTGAATGATTAAACCGGCAGGGATATCCCGGGCACAGAAAATCACTTCGCCGGCCTGGTGAACCCTGATCATCTCTTCCAGGTCGGCTATCAGGCCAGATGCATCAGAAAAACCGCCCGGGGGTGTAGCCACACCGGCCAGTTCACAGGATGTTCCGGAAAGGTTCAACAGTTCGTAAACCCGCCGGGCTTCTTTTTCACTTCCGGCAATGAGTATTCTTTTCTTTCTGTCACCGGCCAGTCTGAACTGTGTCCAAGGCAGCCAGTGCATTCCCAGCCTGAAAATCAGGAGAGTTCCCAGGGTCCACCCACTTCCGGCCAGGATCAGCATGCGGGAATACCTGAAATGCTCCGGAAGGAGGGCATAGATTATGAGGATTATAACGGTTCCGGCCAACCAGCCTGATGTTATACGCGAAAGGCGTACCGGGGGGTCGTATCCTCCGGCCAGGAGAAGGCTGATCAACCAGATTATGATCATGCCGGGAGCCAGATACAGGTAGAAGCCATCAGGATAATTGCCTCCTTCAGGGAACCGGATCTTTTCCCAGAGCGGGGTCAGTATCATGAAACCGGCCAGAATCAGCAAGACATCCACCGCCGGGAACAGAATCCTCTTAAAAAAACGCCTGAGGATCGATAGCCCTGCACGGCAGTAAATGGCTCCTTTGATCAGAAAGGAAAACAGGCGGGCATGGGTGGACGTCAGGTGCTTTTCTGCAAAGATCAACATGGCCCGGTAGAACAGGATCACATACTGAATACTCGTCTTTTTTGTGCTTTCTCCCTTGTAATGTATGATAGAGGTCTCGGGGAAGTAAACCACCCGGTAACCTGCCTGCAGTATCCGATACGAAAGATCAATATCTTCGCCGTACATAAAGTAGTCCTCATCCAGCAATCCCACTTTGTCCAGCACCGTTTTTCTGATCATCATGAAGGCTCCGGTAAGGACTTCAATATCCGTTGTTTCAAATTCGTTGAGGTGTCCCAGATAATATTTGCCCAGCGTATTTGATCTTGGAAACAGCCGGGTAAGTCCCGATAATTTGAAAAATGCCACCGTAGGAGTAGGCAGGGCTCGTTTTGATTCGGGTAAAAATCTTCCTTTTCCGTCTACCATCCTTACGCCCAGTGCCCCGGCATCAGGATGCTGATCAAGGTATCCTATACATTTTTCCAGCGTATACTCTCCAACCACGGTATCGGGATTCAGGAGGAGCACATATTCGCCTGACGAATGCCGGATGCCCTGATTGCAGGCATGAGAAAACCCTGTGTTGCTCTTGTTTTCAATGAGGATAACTCCGGGGAATTTTTCCCTGACCATTCGGCAGGAGCCGTCCACCGAATGATTGTCAATAACAATGATTTCCGCCTGTATTTTCCCGGCTGCTTTCTGAACAGAATGCAGACATTGTTCCAGGAAGAACTTGACGTTGTAATTGACAATGACAACGGATAGCTTCATCGGGATCAAAAATAGGTACTACCCCTGTCATTTCAAACGAAGCAACCGGATGGACCCCATATTTTATTCAGGCGTTCTCTTCCAGGGCTTCCCTGATTACGCCGGCCAGGCGTTTTACCCCTTCCACATTTTGTTCCTTCGAAGCATACGAGAAATTGATGCGCATGGTATTTTTACCTGTTTCATTGCAGTGGAATACCGAACCGATAACGAATGCCACATTTTTTTCCACCGCTTTCAGGAACAGCTTTTGTGCATCGAGGTGGGGGGGGAGGGTCAGGAACAGGAACAGCCCCCCTTCGGGTTCTGTCCAGGAGACTCCCTCCGGCATATATTTCCGGAAGCTTTCCAGCATCAGATCCCGTTTTTCCCGGTATGAGGCGATGATTTTTTTCAGGTTCTTTTCAAACAGGCCTTTTTCCAGGTACCTGGCGGCAATTTTCTGCACAAAGGTAGGGGTGCACAGATCGGCCGATTGCTTGGCCATGACAAACTTATCAATGATGGCCGGATGAGCAATGACCCAGCCGATGCGGAAACCGGGAACAAATGTTTTGGAGAAAGTACCCAGGGTAATCACCTGCCCTTTGCCGTCAAGCCCGTAGATCATTGGCTGGTGCTCCCCTTCGAAACGGATTTCGCGATAGGGACTGTCCTCGATGATGAGCACATCGAATTCATGGGCAAGACTGATGATTTCTTTTCTACGGAATTCGGGCATGGTAATGCCGGCAGGGTTCTGGAAATCGGGAATGATATAAATGAATTTGGGCTTTTTCCCCTCATTCTTCATTTCCGACAGCACCCGCCTGAGTTCATCACTGCGCATACCATGCTTATCAAACGGGATACCTGCCATTCTGGCTCCGTAGGCAGCAAAAGCGCTGATCCCTCCCAGATAGCTAGGTAATCCGCAGATGATGGGATCGCCCGGATCAATAAAAATTTTACCCAGTAAATCCAGGCCCTGCTGGGAGGCTGTAGTGATGACCAGGTTTTCCAGACCTATATCCAGTCCGTAGCTGCGGTACCTTTTTATCAACTGTTCCCTTAGCAGGTTATCCCCTTCGGTGGTACTGTATTGCAGGGCGGCGGCACCGTCTTTTTCGAGAATCTCGTTACATATTTTTTTCAGTTCTTCAATGGGAAAGGAATCGGGAGAAGGCAAACCGCCGGCAAATGAAATTAAACCGGGTTTCTGGGTTAATTTCAACAGTTCTCTGATTTCCGATTTTTTCATATTCCGGGCAACCATTGAAAATGTCCCTTCAAGATCTGAAATCATGGCAGGTAGATTTTAATGTGGGTTGGTTATTCTGTTGGATTTAGTGTATGCTAAATTCCGAATTGTTTTCATGAAGACAAAAAAAACCGACCTGTTATATACCATGTCGGGACGGAGGAAGGGGGAAAACAGAAGAATATCGGAGTATATCAGCGGGAAATATCTCCCCGGAAAGGCTGACGGTTAATGATGGATCTTCCCAGTGTGATCTCATCGGCATATTCCAGTTCATCACCGATGGATACTCCTCGGGCCAGTATGCTGATCTCCACATCGTAGTTATGGAATTTTCTGTAGAGGTAAAAATTGGTGGTATCTCCTTCCATGGTGGTGCTCAGGGCCAGTATGATCTCTTTTACTTCTCCTCGTTTGACTTTTTCTTCCAGCTTGATGGTTTCAAGGTCTCCTGGGCCTACCCCGTCCATGGGAGAAATGATCCCGCCCAGCACGTGGTACAATCCGTTATATTGCTGGGTGTTCTCAATCGATATCACATCCCTGATACTTTCCACCACGCACACAATATGATGGTCGCGACGTGGATTGGCGCATATTTCGCAGATATCGGTATCGGAAATGTTGTTACACTCCCTGCAATGTTTGATCTCTTTCCTGAGCCGGATCATGCTTTCCCCGAAACGGGTCACTTCTTCCCTGTCCTGTCTTAGCAGGTACAATACCAGCCTGAGGGCGGTTTTTTTGCCGATGCCGGGGAGCTTCGAGAATTCCCTCACAGCTTCATCCAGCAGTTTCGATGAATATTGTTGCAACACCTGAATCTGTTTTTCACGATCTCCAAAAATAATGAATTAATGGGTGATACGGCAATTTTTTCTTTCGCATGTTTTTAGTATTCTTGCAGCATTTAATGAATATCCGGGTATAACATCCCGACCGGCTTATGAAACCCATTGGTGTCATTCTTATAATACTTCTGTATTTCCTGGTCCTGCTCATTATTTCTTATTTCACGGGCAGAAAAACTGACTCCGCAGGATTTTTTATCGGGAACAGACAATCGCCGTGGTATGTGGTGGCCTTTGGCATGGTTGGAGCTTCTCTTTCGGGAGTGACTTTTATTTCAGTGCCGGGCTGGGTGGGCGATAGCCAGCTGTCGTACATGCAAATGGTGCTGGGTTACCTGGCAGGATATGCCGTTATAGCGGAAGTACTGATGCCCCTGTATTACCGGTTAAAGCTGACCTCTATTTATACCTATCTGGAGGGGAGATTCGGGTTCTGGTCATACAAAACCGGCGCTTCTTTTTTTCTGTTATCCCGTATTATAGGGGCATCGTTTCGTTTGTTTTTGATAGCCAATGTGTTGCATATCAGTGTTTTCGGTCAGTGGGGGATTCCTTTTTCCGTGACGGTAACGGTCACCATCCTGTTTATCTGGCTGTATACTTTCCGGGGAGGGATCAGGACCATTATCTGGACCGATATCCTGCAAACCCTCTTGATGCTGACTGCGGTGGGTTTCAGTGTTTACTATATCAGCCAGGCTCTGCACCTTGATGTGCAGGGTATTTTCGGAACGGTGAAACGGAGTGAATTGTCGCAGGTGTTCTTTTTTGGCGACTGGAATGATGAAAGGCATTTTCTGAAGCAGTTTTTCAGCGGGGCTTTTATTACCATTGTTATGACCGGGCTTGACCAGGATATGATGCAGAAGAATCTCAGCTGCCGGAATATCCGGGAAGCAAAAAAGAATATGTACTGGTTCAGCATTATTTTGGTCCCGGTGAACCTTTTATTCCTATCGCTGGGGGTTTTGATCTATTCCTATGCTGCGCGGACGGGTATGGACCTTCCGGCGCATCCCGACGATCTATTCCCCTTGGTGGCCCTGCAGCAGGGACTGGGGCCCGCCCTGGCGGTGCTTTTCATCCTCGGGCTGATTGCCGCTGCCTATTCCAGTGCCGACAGTGCCCTGACAGCCCTCACCACTTCCTTCACAGTGGATATTCTGAATCCGGGGGATATACCCGAAAACAGGATGCGCCGACTGAGAACCCGTGTACATATCGGAATTTCTTTCGTGCTTTTTGCCGTAATCATGATTTTCAGGCTGGTCAATGACCAGAGCGTAATCAGTGCCCTGTTTACGGCAGCCGGGTATACTTACGGTCCCATCCTGGGTCTTTATGCATTCGGGTTATTGACCAGGCGCAAGGTGCGCGACAGATGGGTCCCGGTTGTAGCCCTGTTATCACCGGTTTTGTGCGGAGTCCTTTCCGCATTTTCTGAAGAATGGTTCCGGGGTTACCGTTTCGGTTTCGAGATCCTTATTGTGAACGGGTTCATTTCATTTCTTGGATTGTGGCTGATCAGCCTGAGATCCCGCACACAATGAAAATCCTTATTTCAGCCTGACGGGAAAAGGAACGGGACGTACCGGTCAGTGATTTTTTTCCGCCCGATTCTTTTCCCCGTTAGTATAGGAATAAATTTCCCGGAGAAGGGGTTCGTATTTCTGGTAAATATTTTTACGTTTCAGCTTCAATACATTGGATAATTCACCGGTGGCAATGGACCATTCTTCGTGTACCAGCCTGAACCGCTTGATCTGTTCATGAAAAGCCAGTTTTTGATTGATCTCGTTCACTTCCTTCTGGTACCGGGCCACTACTTCGGGGATTTCGATCAGTTCTTTGTTGTTCCTGAACTTGATTTTGTGCAGATAACACCAGTTGTGCAGGAATTCAAAATTCGGCACGATCAGCGCACTGGCAAACTTTTCGTTTTCGCCTACCACCATGATCTGTTCAATGAAAAACGACTCCTTGAATTTGTTCTCGATCACCTGCGGTGCCACGTATTTACCGCTGGAAAGCTTGAATATTTCCTTTTTCCGGTCGGTAATTTTCAGGTATTTGCCGTCAATGAGCTGACCCACATCTCCCGTATGGAACCAGCCTTCACTGTCAATGGCCTCTTCGGTCATTTTCTCATCTTTGTAATAACCCAGCATGACATTGGGCCCCTTACACAGGATTTCCCCGTCTTCGGCTATTTTGACATTTGCTTCTTCAATGACCGGTCCCACGGTACCGATCATGATCTCATTGGTGTTGTAATTGTTTACTGCAATGACAGGTGAGGTTTCGGTCAGGCCGTATCCTTCCAGTACCTTGATACCTGCTGCCCAGAAAATGGTGGCAATGCGGGGCTGAAGGGCTGCACTGCCCGACACGATAATTTTGATGTTTCCGCCAAGGGCTTCTCTCCACTTGCTGAAGATCAGCTTGTCGGCTATTTTCAGTTGAAGCCTGTAAAACCAGGAGTTCTGGTTATGCAGTTTGTACCGCAGGCCCAGGTTTACCGCCCAGAAAAAGATGCGTTTTTTGATGCCGGGAAGATCCTTGCCTTTTCCGATGATCTTGTTGTATACGGTTTCCAGCAACCGGGGTACCGTGGTGAAGATATCGGGTTTGATATTTCTCAGGTCATCCACGATGGTTCCCAGGTTTTCCGCGTAGTATATGCTGATGCCCTTGTACTGGTAATGGTAATTCAGCATCCTTTCGTATATGTGGCAGAGCGGAAGAAAACTCAGGCTTTTCGATTCGGGCCCGAAAGGATGGACCTTGATGGTCCCCATCACATTACTCACCAGATTCCGGTGACTCAGCGCCACTCCTTTGGGAAGCCCGGTGGTGCCCGAGGTGTAGATCAGAGTAACCATATCGTTTTCCCGGATACTGTCTCTGATCTTCTTCAGTTTATCCTTGAATTTCTCTTCATTTTTCCTTCCCAGTTCAATCAATTCCTTCCAGTTTCTGGCCCCTTCCACTTCGTTGAACGTGTAAATGTCCTTCAGGCTGGGAGCCTTTTCCATCAGCGGACGGATCTTTTTATACAGAGCCTGGTCGGATACGATGATCAGTCTAGGTTCGGCATGATTGAAAATATATTCATACTCTTCGTTACTCAGGGTAGGGTAAACCGGTACATGAATAATACCGGCCTGGCTCATGCCCATATCGGCAAAATTCCATTCCGGCCGGTTATTGGAGATCATCGCCACCTTATCTCCGGGCTGCATTCCCAGGGCCAGCAACCCGTAGCTGAACAGGGTGGCTTTTTCGAGATATTCACGGGAGCTGTAAGTTACCCAGTGTTTGTTGACCTTCCCCGCCAAGGCTACCTCTTTTTCATAGCTCTCAAGGGCATGATTCAGAATGTCGAAGGTGCGTGTTACTTCCATATCGGGTGGTTTTACGCCCAAATATAGAAAATATTTTTACCGGAATTCGACCGGTTGTTTTTTATTTGGAATAAAATATAAATTATTAGCCTGTAACCGGATGATAAACAACTCGGTAAGCCTAAGTAAAAAAATAATAATTTTCGACTGCTTTTCGAATCAGAAAAGACTTTCGATTTCCCTTCGGTATTTCTCGTGAAGAATATCGCGTTTTAACTTCATGCTCAGGGTGATCTCCCCTGTTTTGATTCCCCAGCTATCGGAAAGAAGCGCATATTTTTTAATTCTTTCGGTCTCTCCCAGCTGTCGGTTTTGTTTTTCCACTTCCCGGTCTATCATGTTTATGACTGAAGGATGGGAGATCAGTCTGTTCAGGCTGTCGGGAACCTGAAGCTGATTTTCTTTAAGCCAGTTTTTCAGCCGGGCGGTATTCGGACAGATCAGGGCTGCCACATATTTTTTCCCTTCGCCTACTACTAGGATATGATCGATGAAGGGCGATTCCCTGAATACATCCTCAATGCGCTGCGGACTGATGTATTTTCCGTAGGAGGTTTTAAAAATTTCTTTTTTTCTTCCGGAGATGATCAGAAAACCGTCTTCCGTCAGCATGCCCATATCCCCCGTATGGAACCATCCGCCGGGATCAATGGCCTTGCGGGTGGCGGCTTCGTCGTGCAGGTAGCCTTTCATCACATGAGGCCCCCGGCACAGGATTTCCCCGTCGGGGGCGATCTTGACCTTTACCCCGGGAATGGGAGGACCTACCGTTCCCAGGCGGTGTTGCCGGGGAGGATACCGGTTCAGACTGATCAGGGGAGAGGTTTCGGTCAGGCCGTAACCCTGACAGGTTTTCAGTCCGGCTGTCCACATGAACCGTTCGATTTTCAGGGAGCAGGAAGCACCACCTACTCCGATAAAGCGTATCCTGCCCCCCAGAAAATTCCTGATCTGCCTGTAAACAAACAGATCGTAAAATTTCCTCCTGATCTTGAATTCCAGGGTCTTTCGATGGTCGGGCGGGTATTCCGCTGTCAGGGCCAGGGCCCTGCGGTAGATTAGATCGCTCAATCCCTTTTTCCGGGTGGCTTTCGTGACAAAGCCCTCGTATATCTTTTCCAGAACACGCGGTACGGCCACAAAACCGTCTGCCCGTATTTCTCTCAGATTATCGACTATCGTGCCAAATCCTTCGGCGTAGCAAATGGTGGTGCGGCAAACCTGAAACTGATAATTGGAAGTACGCTCATAGATATGGCACAGAGGCAGAAAACTCAGTATCCTGTCAGCTGGTCCGAGGGGATGCAGGGTGGAGGAGGTGAGGATATTGCTTACCAGGTTCCTGTGGGTGAGAAGTACTCCTTTCGGATTCCCGGTGGTGCCCGAGGTATAGATCAGGGTGGCCACATCTTCCTCTGTTATTCCCTCCCTGATGCGTTGCAGTTCTGCCTCCTGTTTTCCTCCGGTTTTCATTCCCAGTCCGGTAATTTCCTGCAGGGAATGCGGGGTGCCCGGTTGCGGGGAGAAAGAGTATATCACGGCGCCGGAGCGTATCTTCTGAAGAACGGGCTGAATGCGGGCTATGATGGTCTCATCTTCAACGAAAACCAGCGAGGGAATAGACTGGGATAAAATATATTCCAAATCCGCTTCTCCAAGGTATGCATACACCGGCACATGAATTGCCCCGATCTGCCCCAGCCCCATATCCAGAAAATTCCATTCGGGGAAACTGTGCACCGTGATGCTGACCACGGTGTTACCTTTGCGTATGCCCATGGCCAGCAGACCCAGACTGACCAGATCCGACTGTTCCACATATTCCCGGCTGCTTACGTATTTCCAGCTCCCGTTCCGTTTTACTCCGAATACATCGGGTTTGTGCCCCTGCTCTTCGTACTGTTTCAGAATGTCGAATACTCTTTTCATCCGGTGAGTCCTGATGCTTAAATATACGAAAATTTGCACCTCAGATGAACGGCCCGGAAGAATATTGTGTAGATTTGAACAAACAAACAATCTGTGATAAAAATGAAAAAAATAGGCTTGACAGGAATTCTCCTTGCCGGCTGTATCTGGGTACAGGCCTCCGGGAAACCCGCCTACCGCCTGTTCACTGCTCATGGCGTGGAGGTGGAATATTCGCTTATGTTACAGGAAATGACCGGGGCAGATCTGGTCTTTTTCGGGGAATTGCACAACAATCCCATCGCCCACTGGCTGGAAATTGAAATGGTAACGGACCTTTACCGCGAAGTGGCAAACCGGCTGATGTTGGCTGCCGAAATGTTCGAAGCTGACAACCAGTTACTGCTTGATGAATACCTCCATGGGTGGATCAGTACCGGACGGTTTGAAGAAGAGGCCAAATTATGGAAGAATTATTCAACCGATTACAAACCCCTGGTTGAATTTGCCAGGGAACATCAACTTCGGTTTATTGCCTCTAACGTTCCCAGAAGATATGCTTCCATGGTGGCGGCCGGAGGTTTTGAAGCACTGGAGAATATCTCTTCCGAAGCCCGGGCCTGGATCGCTCCCCTGCCGGTTCCCTACGATCCGCAGGTGGGTTCGTACAGAAGAATGTTGGAAATGGATCACGGGGGAGGAATGACAAGTGTTCATCTGCCGAAGGCCCAGGCATTGAAAGATGCTACCATGGCACATTTTATCCTCGATGCCTGGGAGCCCGGACAGCTGGTTTTCCATGTGAACGGCTCCTATCATTCCGAGAACCATGAAGGAATTCTCTGGTACCTTGAACACTACCGTCCGGGACTCACGATAGTGACTGTTGCCACCGTACTGCAGGAGAATATGGATGAGCTGGACGAAGAACACCGTGGGAAGGCTGATTACCTGATTGTGGTGCCTGCAAATATGACCACAACCTACTGATTGATCGGCTCATATTGCTCAGTTATGCCGATGTAACCATCGAAAGGGCTTTTTCCAGGGCACGGTCCAGCCCGGCCGGATCTTTTCCTCCCGCCGTGGCGAAGAAAGGCTGCCCGCCGCCGCCACCCTGTATTTCCCGTGCCATTTCCCTGATCATGTTACCGGCATGAAATCCACGGTCTTTAACCAGATCGTCGGAGATCATGACCGAGAGAAGGGCTTTTCCCCCTGATTCGGCGCCAAGCACCAGGAAAAGAGGGGAAATTTCCTGTCTTAACTGAAAAGAAAGATCGCGGAGTTGTCCCGCATCCTCCACATCAATACGTTCGGCAATGAGGTAAATACCGTCTATTTCACGTGCCGAGATCTTGAGCCTTTTTTTGATCTCCTGCAGGCTTTCCCGGTGCAGGCTGGCTGTTTTCTTCCTCAGTTCCTGTAATTCTTCCTGAAGTTTTTTCACTGACTGTACCAGTTGGCCGGATTTTACCCGCAGTAAGTGCTGGAGTTCTTTCTGGGTATTTTCCAGTTCCCTGAAATACTCTTCGGCTTTCTCCCCGGTAACGGCTTCAATCCTCCGAATGCCTGCAGCCACAGCTGATTCGGACACGATCTTGAAAATGCCGATCTGACCGGTGGAATGCACATGGGTGCCTCCGCAAAGCTCGATTGAATCGCCGAATTTCACCACGCGCACCTTATCTGCGTATTTCTCCCCGAAAAGGGCCAGGGCCCCCATGTTTTTTGCTTTTTCCATTTCCATCCGGGCATGTACTTCCGAACGGATATCCTGCCTGATCATCCGGTTTACCCGTTTTTCGATCTCTGTCAGTTCCTCGTCCGTTACCTTTCTGAAATGGGAGAAGTCGAACCGGAGGTAATCGGGATGAACCAGCGAACCCTTTTGTTCTACATGCTTGCCCAGCACTTCGCGCAGGACATGATGTAGCAGGTGGGTGGCTGAATGGTTCCTGGCGGTATTTTCCCTGAGTTTCCGGTCGACGGTGGCGCGGAACAGCGCGGCAGGTTCCGCGGGCAGGGTATCGGTGATGTGCACCACCAGCTCATTCTCTTTCTGGGTGTCGACAATCCGTATTTTTTCCCCTTCGGAGGAAATGAATCCCGTATCGCCAACCTGGCCCCCCGATTCGGCATAAAAGGGCGTGCTGTTGAATACCAGCTGGTACCGGGTTTCCCCTTTTTTCCGGATTTTCCGGTACCGCGTGATCAAAACATCGGAAGCCAAATCGTCATACCCGGTGAATTCCGCTTCTTTCTCATCGCGTACCCTGACCCAGTCTCCTGTTTCCACCGAAGCAGCGTTCCGGGAGCGTTCTTTCTGGGCTTTCATTTCCCGGTCAAACTCTTCCCTGCGTACCGAAAGCTGATGCTCCCTCAGAATGAGATCGGTGAGATCCAGGGGGAAACCGTACGTGTCGTATAATTCGAAAGCCGCTTTTCCGCTGATCGTATTATCTCCGGCAGCCAGGGTTTCACGCACCTGCTCGTCCAGTTTGCGGATGCCTGTTTCCAAGGTGCGCAAGAAGGATGATTCTTCCTCTTTGATCACTTTCATGATAAGTTCCTGCTGCTTTACCAGTTCAGGATAATCGTTTCCCATGGTTTCGACCAGCGTGGGAACCAGACTATAAATAACCGGATGTTCCTGTTTCAGGAAGGAAAAACAGTATCGTACGGCCCGGCGCAAGATCCTTCTGATCACATATCCTGCGCCGGTGTTCGAAGGGATCTGTCCGTCGGCAATGGAAAAGGAAATGGCCCTGAGGTGGTCGGCCACCACCCGCATGGCCGTGTCGGTTTTCGGATCCTCTCCGTAGGAATGACCGGTGCGGAATCCGATCTCACGGATGATGGGCTTGAAAAGATCGGTATCATAGTTCGATGCTTTATTCTGCACAATCCGGCACAGCCTCTCAAAGCCCATGCCGGTATCCACATGCCTGGCGGGAAGCTGCTCCAGCTTTCCGCCGGTTTTTCTGTTGAATTGTATGAATACCAGGTTCCATATTTCAATCACCCTCGGGTCGCCGGCATTCACCAGTTCACGGCCCGGTATTTCCGCCTTCTCACGGTCGGTTCTGAGGTCTACATGAATTTCCGAACAGGGGCCGCAGGGCCCGGTTTCCCCCATTTCCCAGAAATTGTCCTTTTTTGATCCCGTCAGAATATGGTCCCCGGGCAGGTGGTCATGCCAGAATTTCATGGCTTCCTCATCCATGGGGATGCCTTCCGCCCGGTCTCCTTCAAATACCGTGGCATACAGGTCCCCGGCCGGGATTTTCAACACACCGGTCAGGAATTCCATGGCCCAGGCAATGGCTTCCTTCTTGAAATAATCGCCGAATGACCAGTTCCCCAGCATTTCGAACATGGTATGGTGATAGGTATCATGCCCTACCTCTTCCAGATCATTGTGTTTACCCGAAACGCGGAGGCATTTCTGGGAGTTGGCCACCCGGCTCGATGGATGGGAACGGTTCCCCAGAAAAATGTCCTTGAACTGGTTCATCCCGGCATTGGTAAACATCAGCGTGGGATCATTTTTTACTACCATGGGTGCCGAAGGGACGATCTCATGGTCCTTTTCGGCAAAAAAATCAAAAAATGCCTTTCTTATCTCACTTGCTGTCATATCAAACTGTGTGTAAGGCGAATGGAATACATTATTTAATACAGGAATTTATGCATTTTCCGATCAAGGTTGTAAAATTAATTTATTTAAATTAGTTTTGCTCTTTTTAAAATAGTTTTTTATTAATTTTAAAAACAAATAAGCAATTGTATGCCAAAGCAAAGGTACAGGTATAATCCTGAATTGCTCACCTATGAAAAGGTATCTCCTTCGGTGAGGCAAAAATTTTTCCGGTTTATTACCTACTTCATTGGCAGCATCCTGATTGCTATTGTATACGGCCTGCTTTTTACCACATTTTTCGATTCACCCGAGGAAAGACTCCTGAAGAAGGAGAATGAACAGCTGGTATTGCAGTATGAGATCATGAATGAAAGGCTCAGCCAGATGGAAAAGGTGCTGGCTGACATTCAGCAGCGGGATGACAATATTTACCGGACGATCTTCGGGGCCGATCCCATTCCGACTTCCATCAGGGAAGCCGGATTTGGCGGGACGAACCGGTATGCCAGTCTGGAAGGGTACCAGAATTCCGACATTGTGATTGAAACGGCTGCCAGGCTTGATAAAATCACCAAAAAGCTCTATGTACAATCGAAATCTTATGATGAGGTGATTGACCTGGCACGGAACAAAGAGCTGATGCTGTCCCATATTCCGGCCATTCAGCCCATTTCGAACAAGGATCTGACACGCACCGCCTCGGGCTGGGGATACCGGATCCATCCCATTTACAAGATCAAAAAATTCCATTACGGCATCGATTTCACCGCTCCCACGGGTGCCGAAATCTATGCCACCGGTGACGGCGTGGTGAAAGAAGTCATCTCCTCCCGGCGGGGATATGGAAATCATGTCGTCATTGATCACGGTTTCGGGTACGCTACACTGTATGCCCACATGAGCCGGTTCAATGTGAAAAAGGGACAGGAAGTAAAACGGGGCGACGTGATCGGTTTTGTGGGAAGTACAGGAACCAGTACCGCTCCCCATCTGCATTATGAAGTGCACGAGAAAGGGAAGAAAGTGAATCCCATCAATTATTTCTTCAACGACCTGTCCCCTGATGAATATGACAGAATGATCGAAATATCCATGAATTCAGGACAAACGTTTGATTGATCTGAATGCCATGGAACAAAGATACACGGCAGGAAGGGGCTCAGTCTTTTCCTGCCTTTTTTCTTAGATGATGAAACTGCTTCGTTCCGGGTTGCTATTGTGCCTGCTCCTGTGGGCTGTCCGGCTGTCGGCAGGTGTGCCTGATACACTCCGCGTCGGGGTGGCCGATACCCTGCGGCTATACTCGGCCGACACGATCACCATTATCAGGACGGACGATACCTTGCATGTTGCTTCCGGCGATACCCTGGTGGTCACCGGGCCGGGTGAACCAACAGCTGCCGTTCCTCCCGACACACTGGTTATTGCCGGAGTGGGAGATATTATGCTGGGAACCGATTATCCTTCTGAACGGTATCTTCCTCCCGGAAAAGACTGCATTCCGCTGATGCAGGAAGTAAAATTATGGCTTGAAGAAGCCGATGTGGCGGCAGGAAACCTGGAAGGGACTTTTGCCGGCAAATGCGGCGAACCGAAATTCTGCCGCGATACACTGAACTGCTATGTGTTCAGAATGCCCGAAGAATTTGTGCACTGTCTGGTGGATGCGGGATTTGACCTGATCAGTGTGGCCAATAACCATTCCAATGATTTCGGCCTTGCCGGAAGGGAAAATACGGAAAAAGTTTTAACGGAAGCCGGCCTTGCCTGGGCAGGGTTTGATCATGTCCCCTGTACTGTTTGGGAAAAGGACAGTGTCCGGTACGGGTTCTGTGCCTTTTCCACTTCTGCCGGAACACCCCTCATTCAGGATCTGAAAACGGCTGCCAGCCTGGTGGCACGTATGGACAGTCTGAGCGATGTGGTAATCGTATCCTTTCACGGAGGAGCCGAAGGGAAAGATCATGAGCATGTTCCCCGTACCACGGAAGAATTTCTGGGAACGGACCGGGGTGATGTATATGCTTTTGCCCATGCGGTGGTGGATGCGGGAGCAGATGTGGTGTTTGGCCATGGTCCGCATGTGACCAGAAGCGTGGACCTGTACCGCGACCGTTTTATCATTTACAGCCTGGGGAATTTCTGTACCTGGGGACGGTTCAACCTCAGAGGACCCAACGGGATTGCCCCCATTGTTCGGGTGAAAGTCAACCGCCGGGGAGAATTTCTGGAAGCTCAGGTGGTACCGGTATACCAGCCGGGATGGATTGGCACCTTCCCCGATCCGGGAAAAAGAGTGATCAGGAAACTGCAGGAGTTGCTTGAGCAGGATTTTCCCGAAGTCCCCCTGATGATCGATGAGGAAGGAATGATACGGAAAACCGGAGGGTAACCGGATTTTTTCTGTCGGGTTTCTTTCCTGCATTGAATTGTCAGAGATTTTTTATTACATTTATATCCCTTATCTGAACAGCGGAATGCCCTATAAGGAACCCAAGGTTGAAAAAGTATTTTACACCATCGGAGAGGTGGCCGAAATGTTCCATGTAAACACCTCGCTTATCCGGTACTGGGAGAAGGAATTCGATATTATCAAACCAAAAAAGAATAAAAAGGGAAACCGCCTGTTTACCCCGCAGGATGTGGAGAATTTCCATCTTATCTACCACCTTGTAAAGGAGAAAGGGATGACCCTGAAAGGTGCCAGAAAGAAACTGCGTGAAAACCGCGAGGATACCGTAAACAATTTTCAGGCGATCGAAAGCCTCCAGAATATCCGGAAAATCCTGATCGATATCCGCGATTCCCTCTGAGTGCTTGCTGATCGCATGTAAAAAACAACATCAATATCCATGAAGGTAATCGAGCTGGTGGAATTCCTGGATGCATTTGCCCCTCCGGGTTTGCGGGAATCCTATGATAACGCCGGACTGCTTCTGGGTGATCCGGGAGCAACCCTGTCGGGAGCCCTGATATCGGTCGATGTGACCGAAGAGGTAATCAGGGAAGCGGTAAAGAAAAAAATGAACCTGGTGGTGGCACATCACCCCCTGATCTTTCATCCGCTGAAGAAGATAACGGGATCCGGCCCTGTGGAAAGAACCGTGGTGACGGCCCTTCGTGAAGGAGTGGCGGTGTATGCCGCCCATACCAATCTCGACGCTGTGCACGGGGGCGTGAACGGACGTATATGCCGCAAGATCGGCCTGCAAAACTGCACCGTTTTAAAACCTGAACACGGCAGACTCAAAAAACTGGTGTGTTTTATCCCGTCCGATCACCTGGAGTCAGTTAGCAGGGCAGTGTTTGATGCCGGTGCCGGCCATATTGGGAATTACGACCGATGCGGATACCGGACAAAAGGAGAGGGGACCTTCCGGGCTCTCGAAGGAGCCGATCCTTATGTGGGTAAAGCCGGTGAGGTACATACCGAACCCGAGGTCAGGTGGGAAACTGTTTTCCCTTTCTTCCTGCAGAACAGGGTGGTGAAGGCCATGCTCGATGCACATCCCTATGAGGAGGTGGCGTACGATATCTACCCCCTGGAAAACGAATGGCCGGGGGCAGGACAGGGAATGACCGGCTCACTGGAAAAGGAAATGACGGAAAAAGATTTTCTGAAGTTCCTGAAGGATGTTTTTGATATCCCCTGTATCCGGCATTCCCCGTTCAGGGGGAAAAAGGTGAAAAAAGTGGCCGTATGCGGCGGCAGTGGAAGCCACCTCACAGGGCATGCCATTGGTGCCGGAGCCGATGCCTTTCTTACGGCAGATATCAGCTATCACCGGTTTTTTGATGCCGACGGGAAAATTTTACTGGCCGATATTGGCCATTATGAAAGCGAACAGTTCACAAAAGAGATATTTTATGAATTAATAAGTAAAAAATTCCCTAATTTTGCAGTTCAATTTTCTGAAACCAATACGAATCCGGTAAATTATCTCTAAACCATGGCGAAAGAGAAAAATCCAACATCCACAAAGGAAATGACAGTTGAAGAAAAACTGAAAGCCATTTATGAATTGCAGCAGATAGATTCATCCATCGACCGAATAAAAACCCTCCGCGGGGAGCTTCCCCTGGAAGTACAGGACCTGGAAGATGAGATTGCAGGCCTGGAAACCAGGATCAGGAATTATGAAGATGAAATCAAGCAACTGGATGCGGCCATTGCAGGGAAAAAGAATGAGATCGAGGAGGCCCGGACCCTGATCAAAAAGTACGAAGAACAGCAGATGAACGTGCGGAATAACCGCGAGTTCGATTCCATTTCCAAAGAGATTGAATACCAGACCCTTGAAATTGAGCTGTGTGAGAAGCGGATCAGGGAATATGACGCCCAGGTAAAAGAAAAAACCGAAACCATCGAAGAATCAAAGCAGATTCTCGATGAGCGGAAAGTCGACCTGGAAAATAAAAAGAAGGACCTGGAGGATATTACTAACGATACCAGAAAGGAAGAAGAAGAGCTGATCAGGCGTTCAGAAGAGTACCAGAAAATCATCGAACCCCGTTTGCTTTCCGCCTATAAACGTATCCGGGCAAATGCCCGGAACGGCCTGGCTGTGGTAACCATCGAAAGGGATGCCTGCGGTGGATGTTTTAACAAGATCCCACCCCAGCGCCAGCTGGATATCCAGTCGGGGAAGAAGATCATCGTATGTGAATACTGCGGACGAATTCTTGTGGATATCAAAAAACCGGAACCTGCAGAAAAAACCGGGAAAAAATAACATCCTTTTCCTGCCCGCTCTTTTTTTAACCGGGAAGAGTCATGACCCTTCCGGAAGAAAACGCAGGCTGCCGGTGTCTGCCGGTTCACCCTTTCTGCGACTCCCTGCCGGGACACTGTTTAATACGGTCTTTTCTGTAATTTTCATTTTCAGCTATACTTTCCTGCCATGGAAAGCCACCTGTCAGGATAGCTTTTTAACGGAAGAGGAAATGCTCCGGACAGTGCTTCATCCGGGAAAGGAAAGAAGGGTGTTCGGTCGTTCCCTGCATGATCCGTCGCTTTCTCCGGTTTATTACACGCATTATTCTCTGGCCGTGCAAACGGTGTTATGGCAGGACCCTGTGGATTATGATTTTTTTCGGAAAGGGGAGGGCGAAAGGCTGGAACCCTTTGTGAGTAATGCCAACCGTTCTGCCGGTTCCGCCCTCCAGCTCAGTGCCATGTACCTGCAGTCGGCCCTGGTGTATCTTTGTTTCGGGGAAGAAATAATGGCTGCCCGGCGTATTTTGCAGGCCTTCCGTACCTTCACGGATATTCCCGCAGCTCCTGCCGATCCGCAATATCTGAAGATAAAAGGGGTGTTTATTTTTCTTGCCGGAAACATCCCCCGTCCACTGCTGTCTCTTGTTCCGGGCCTGTCTTTTTCTCCGGAGGGGTATACCCCCCACCTGGAAAAGGCTGCGTCTATGTATCCGGAAAACAGTATCTTCCGCCTGGAGATACATCTGCTTCATGCCCTGTGCCTCCTGGCAGATGACCGGCCGTTGATAGCCGGTTCCCTGCTGGCATCTGCCGGAGGTACGGAAAGCTTACCTGCCCTGATCAGGCTGGTTTCTTTGAAAAAAGCCGGAAAAAATGAAGAGGTGATCCGGGGAAGCGGTTACTGGAACATCCGGTCGGATATTCCCTGGTTTGAGTATTTGCTGGGAGAGGCCTGGCTCAGGAAGGGCAGTGAAAAAGCGGGTGCCTGCCTGGACAGATTCCTGGAGAGGTACCGGGGACGTCACTACAGGAAGTCGGCCCTGCTGAAACGGGCATGGGTTGCCTTGCTGGCTGGAAGGGACAATGAGTACCTGCATTTCCTCGACCGGGTGAAAACCAAAGGATATCAGATGACGGAAGCAGACCGGCAGGCTGTGGTTGAGGCGGGTTATTCCATGGGTATTCATCGCGGATTGCTTCATGCCAGGTTATTGTTTGACGGGGGATATCATTACGAGGCTCTGCAGGTGATGCAACAGATAAGGCCGGAAGAGATTACGAGATCGGGACGTTCTGTACTCGAATACACGTACCGTATGGGTCGTATTCTTCAGAAACTGGGCAGGGATGAGGCCGCACTGAAAAGTTTTGACCAGACCATTAAACTGGGTATGGAAGCTCCCTGGTATTATCCGGCCTATGCTGCCTGGCAGGCCGGACAGATCTGCGAAAAAAGCGGGAATACCCCAAAGGCCGGAGAATATTACCGGCTTTGTTTGCAGATGAAAACCCTGGAATACCGTGCCTCAATCCGCAGAAAGGCCCGCCGGTCGCTTCGGTCACTGGGAACGCCGGATGCCGGAAACAACTGATTACCAGCTTCCGCCGGCACCGCCTCCGCCGAAGCTTCCGCCACCGAAACCACCGAAACCGCCTCCTCCGAATCCGCCAGAACCCGAGCTGAAGTTGCCGAAATGTCCGCTGTGCGATCGTCCGGAGCTTCCCAGCAGGAAGAGCGCAGCCCAGAAGGGCAGGTTGCCTCCCATGGTGTGGTAGCGGCTTTTTCGGGTTCTCAGGATAAATACGATGAAAATGATGAGAAACAGGAGAAGTCCCCAGCCGGCACCTCTGCCTTCCGTTTGTTCCATGTATTCCGTGGGGGTAAATTTTCCTTCGGTGAGGGAGATCAGAATGTCCACTCCCCGTTTG
>DQWH01000159.1 GCA_011042635.1 Bacteroidota bacterium
AATCCGTGTCCCGGTCACTCCCATCACAATAGGCAGGGAATGGTGTCCGTATGTCCGGTCTCCTTCGAAATCTTCCACATCTTTGATGATCTCCCTGGTCAATGTGGTTATGAAGGCGAAAAAGGAAAAGCCCAGAATCCAGTAAACCAGCAGGTCAAAGCTGGCGTTCCATTGCCTCAGAACGGGGGCATAGGCCTGGTTCAGCAGGGGGATCTCAAAAACGGCCACCATAAAGGGGACCAGGGCCGTCAACACGGCTACCAGCAGGTTCCCGATCAGAAACTGCCTTTTATAGGTGGTAGAATAGAACCAGAGCATTCCGGCCACCAGGAAAAACACGATGCTCCACAGGGGTTTTCCCACATAGAAACTCAGGTAAACTCCCATACCCACTCCCACCACATTGAGTACCATATGGATCAACATGGCAAGTCTTCTGGGAATCACTGTTCCCACCACAACCGATCCGGGGCGGTTCAGCATATCGATCCGGGTATCGAAATAGTCGTTGATCACATATCCTGCCGCCGTGATCAGTATGGTAGAAAGGATCAGGAGCAGAAAGTGGCCCTCCGGCAGTTGAAGTTCAAAACCCGGCTCACCTGCAAAAGAAGCCGATGCCACCGCATGATCGTATCTGTCCAGCAGGGGGCTGATCACCCCGTGCCTCATCAGGTACTGGGTAGCGGCAATGATCACCAGGTTCGGCAGACGTATCAGTTTGAAAACAGACTTCATGACGGCCGGTTTACCATCCGAAAGCTTCGCCATTCATCCAGTGGTTGTGAAGCCTGAGCACCTGTTCGATCACATCACGGGCACAACCTTCTCCTCCCTTGAAATGGGAAATGTATCTGGATATCTGTTTGATTTCGGTAACCGCATCTGCCGGACAGGTGGGAAACCCCACCATTTTCATGGCTTCCAGATCGGGAATATCATCTCCCATGTACAGAATGGTCATGGGATCCAGATCGTATTTCCCGATATAATCCTCCAGGTCGTTTTTTTTATACCGGGAATCGAGATAAATATCGGTCACGCCCAGCCCTTCATACCTCAGCCTGACGGCTTCCGATCTTCCCCCCGTGATAATACCCACCCGGTAGCCCTTTTTAACGGCCAGCTTAATGGCATAGCCATCACGCACATTGATCGAGCGCATGGGCTCTCCTTCGGGATCCATCGGAATGGTCTGGGTTGACAGCACACCGTCCACATCAAACACGAAGGCATTCACCTTTCTCAGTTCTTCTTTGAAATTGCTCATGATGTGTCTTTCCTGTTTTTTGTCCTGATAATATCATCCGATAATAGTCTGTAGATTTCCTTCCGGCCGGCGTCATGGCCCAGGAAACCCAGGTGTTTCTCAATGACCCGGCGGTCGTTTCGCACAGCCGGACCGGTCTGCGCATTTTCCGGGCCCATTTCCAGGGATTTTTCCATGGTTTCCCGGATCAGGGATTCCAGAGCATAAATGGACAGCCCGTTGCGCTTCAGGATATCTCCCGCAATCCGGTAAAGGTGGTTCTGAAAATTCGAGGCGAATACCGCCGCCACATGCAATGAGAGTCTGACCTCCGAATCCGCTTCGGTGACATGATCGCTGATTTTGCCGGCCAGCTGTCGAATGGCCTCCAGGGTGGAACCGGTACTGCCTTCAATAAAGAGCGGAATTTGCCTGAAATCCAGCAGACGGTTCCGGGTAAATGTCTGCAGGGGATAGATCACCCCGTACTCAGGGGAAAACGCACCCAGCACGGATGCCGGAATACTTCCGGAAGTATGGATAAGTATCCGGATGGTTTTCCCCAGGGCGCCGAGGACCTGCGGAACGGCATCATCGGAAACGGCTATGACCACCGCCTGGGATTGGGGATTAATGGCAGCGGGGAATTTACCCGAAGGGATATTCCGGGTGGATGCCAGCCGGGCAGCCGACACACCGGTTCTGCTGAACACCTCCATGACCTGTACCCCCGCATCCAGCAGAGCCGGTATAAGGTGACTGGCCAGGTTGCCGGCTCCGATGAATGAAACCCTTTGGATCATTCTCTGCATACAAAGCCGTTTTTGCCGGTATTATTCGGCATTCTCGATCTCAATCAGCACCAGGTCGTACAGATAGTAAGCGTAAGGATTATAAAGCTTATAGCAATCATCCTTCGCTTCACCGGAGAAGTACACCACCACCGGTTCCGGATATTGCTGGTCATACCGTTCTATGGCCAGGTCGCGGATATCTTCAGGCACATCCTCTGGATTGCACAGGGTAAATTTTCCCTGGATGTACAGGGCATTAATATAGCCGTATTCCGCGTTCTCCATGTACAACTCTCCTGCTTCCCTGTCTACATGGAATTTGGTTTCCGAATCACAACCACATTTTTCTTTTCCGCATCCGGAGAGATGGATCAGAGATCCAAGGACAAGAAGCAGAATAACGGCTGGAAAGGTTCTTCTCATCTGGCTCAAGTATGTTTTCCCAAAAGTACCAAAAAAAATCGGGTTTCAAGGGTGCCTTCGGGAAAACAAAAGATTACAGCCGGTAGCTGTTGTCTTCTATCAGACGGGACGCAATACGCCGGCGAGCTTCCTTCACATTCACAGGAGCCGTATGTGTCAGCCTGCGCAGGGCTTCTTCCATTTCTTTCAGCCGGTTCCCTTCGGCAAATGACTGCAGGGCATCGGTGCCGTTCTTCAGCATAATGAAAGCCGCATGGTGCATAAACACATCCAGTATATCACGGTATATCCCTGTGTTTTCCTCTCCTTTCATGGCAGCCAGTTTCTGCACCCTCAGCACGGCGGATTCAGCCGCATAGGTTTCCATGATCATATCGGCCAGGTTGTTCATGATCTCCTGTTCGAAGGGCAGTTTTCTTTCGAAGAAGGAGGAAGCGGCACCGGCTACCAGGAGAACGGCTTTCTTGAAATTACGCACTACCTGTTTCTTCTGTTCATCGTAGGTCATTCCCTCAAAAACCGGATATTCCACCGACAGAAGATCATTGAGCAATTCGTTGGCAGGAGTGAACAGGTCGTATTCCCCTTTCTTTGAATGTTTCAGGGTAAGATCGGTCACCAGCAAGCGGTTGATTTCGTTGGTTCCCTCGAAAATACGGTTGATGCGTGAGTCGCGGTACGACTTCTCGACGAGGGTTTCGGAAGAGTAACCCATACCGCCGAATATCTGCACTGCCTCGTCAACAATGTAATCAAGGGCTTCGGAGCTGAACACTTTCAGGAAAGCAGCTTCAATGTTATACCGGGCAATGCCTTCGATGGTGGCTCTGGCTTTATCCAATCCGTCCTGTACCAGTTCATTAATTGCATCATCGATGTTCCTGCTTACCCGGTACACAGAAGATTCGGTAACAAAATGCCGGACAGCCTGTTCGGCCAGCTTATGCTGTATGGCACCGAAGGAGGAGATCAGCTGTCCAAACTGTTTCCGCTCATTGGCGTACCGAATGGATTCGTTGATGGCTGTTCTGGAAGCACCCAGCACATTGGCTCCCAGCTTGATCCTTCCCATGTGGAGAATATTCAGAGCGATACGGTATCCACCTCCCCTTTCGCCGATCAGATTTTCCACCGGCACTTTCACATCGTTAAAAAAGAGCTGAACCGTGGAAGAACCCTTGATCCCCATTTTGTGCTCTTCCGGATTCCTGACCACACCGGGAGAATGGGCATCCACTAAGAACGCACTGAGGCAGCGATCGTTGTCAATTTTGGCAAATACCGTCAGCAGATCGGCAAACCCCCCGTTGGTGATCCACATTTTCTGGCCGTTCAGAATGTAATGCTTACCGTCTTCCGAAAGGGTGGCACTGGTTTTTCCGGCATTGGCATCGGAACCGGCCCCCGGTTCGGTGAGGCAGTAAGCGGTGAGCAGTTCGCCTGTCACCATCTTTGGAATGTATTTGCGCCTGAGCTCATCGCTTCCGTAATACAGCAGGGGACAGGTACCGATACCTGTGTGGGCTGAAAAAGCCACCGAAAAAGAGAAACCCGCGCCCATTACCTCGCTCGACAGCATGGTGGTCACAAAATCCTGTCCGAACCCTTCGTACTCCTCCGGCACGGAGATTCCCAGCAGTCCGAGTTCTCCGGCTTTCTTGAGCAGGGAAGGCATAAGGCCTTTTTCCTGCTGATCAATCCGGTCGAGTACCGGGAACACTTCCGTTTCCAGGAAATCACGGCAGGTAGAAGCAATCATCCGTTGTTCCTCATTGAATTCTTCGGGGATAAAAATGTCTTCGGGCAGGGTATCCCTTACCAGAAATTCACCACTTTTGAGTGCTTTTTTTTCCATTTTTTTCAGATTCAGTTATTTTACAATCCAAGAGAAAGGGCCACCATTTCGGCAATGTCGTATATTTTCACTTCCTCTTCCCTATTTTTGTATTTGATCCCGTCGGTCAGCATGACCATACAGTAAGGGCAGGCGGTCACAACAATCCCGGCACCTGTCGAAAGAGCTTCTTCCGTTCTTTCGATAAAAATCTCCTTATCACCCGGTTCTGCTTCCTTGAACATCTGCCCCCCTCCGGCTCCGCAACACAGAGCAAAGCTCCTGTTCCTGGGCATTTCGGCAATTTTCGCACCCAGTTCTCCGAGCACCATACGCGGGGCTTCGTATTCGCCGTTCCCCCTTCCCAGATAACAGGGATCGTGATAGGTCACCATGCAATCCCTGAAAACGTTCCTGCCGGGTGTTAATTTACCCTCACGGACCAGATCAAGCAGGAATCGCGTATGGTGGGTCACTTCATAATGGCCTCCGAAATCGGGGTATTCATTTTTGAATGTGTTATAGGCATGGGGATCGCAGGTAAGGATTTTTTTTACTCCGTACCGGTTGAACAGATCAATATTGGAAAGGGCCTGCATCTGGAACAACATTTCATTCCCCGCCCTGCGGGCCACATCTCCCGAGGAAGATTCTTCGGTACCGAGTACGGCATAATCCACATGCAAAAAGGTGAGTATCTTCACAAACGCACGCGTGACATGCTTGTAACGGTCGTCATAGGCGCCGGCGCTGCCCACCCACAGCAGGTATTCCGGTTTCTCGCCCCGGGCTGCCAGATCGGCCATCACGGGAACGTTGATTTTTGTTTTTCCTGTAGCGTTCATGGTATTCCGATTCAGGCGTTTATATAAAGTTCTTCCGCCCACAGCATTCTGTCTTCCCGGGGATACTGCCAGGGTGCCCCGTTATTTTCAATGTTCGTAAACACCGCATTGAGTCCGGCCGGACCACTGGCTTCCTCCATCACCAGGTAGCGCCGCATATCCACAATCAGGACGGGATGGTTTATATTGAGGGGACATTCCCGGGCACAGGCATTACAGGTGGTACAGGCCCACAGTTCTTCTTCCGTCACATAATCACGCAGTAACGAACGGGCATCGTCAAAATCTTTTCCCTGTCTGATCAGGCCGGGACCTTTCTCCTTCATACGGGCCCGGACATTCATAATAATCTTGCGGGGGCTGAGCTTTTTCCCCGTAAGATGGGCGGGGCAAACGGCCGTACACCTTCCGCACTCGGTACATGACAAGGCATCCAGGTAACTCTTCCAGGTAATGTCTTCCACATCCTTCACCCCGAAACGTTCCAGTTCCGCCGGTTCGCCGGAAGAATCCTCTTCGGTGCCGGGATGTAGCATGGCCCGAATTTCCCGGGTGATATGCGGCATATTGGGCAATTTCCCCAGCGGATCAAGCCGGCTCAGGAACACGTTCGGAACAGACATGAACACATGGAAATGCTTGGAATAGGGCAGGATATTGGCAAAAAGGAAGATCAGCAGAATATGGGCCCACCAGTTGATTTCATGAGCCCGGTATACCGTTGTCACTAAAAGGTCGCTTCCCAGGAAGGAAGATATCAGGCTGCTTACCGGGAACACGCCTTTTTGTTCAAAGCCTGCCAGAGCAGTGTATGTAACATAGGCTGTATTCATTCCCAGCAGGGTGATCATGAGCAAACCAATCAGGCTGAGAGCCAGGATGGCATCCAGATGAGAAGTATGCTTCATTTCTTCGCCCCGGAAGCGGGGAATGTCCATTGCCACACGGCGTATCAGGAATGCGATCACAGCCACCAGCACTATAAGGGCAAAAACATCACCTAAGGCAATAATGACATCGTACACAGGACCCAGAACAGCCAGGAAGCGTTCGGTACCGGCCAGTCCGTCAATCACCATTTCAATACTGCCGAACAGAATCGCCAGAAATCCCCAGAAAACCAAGGCATGCATCAAACCCACCACCGGACGGCGGAACATTTTATTCTGCCCGAAGACCTCGGTGAGTACCAGTTTGAACCGTCTGCCCCAATCTTTAACCGGAAAAGCAGGTTTTGTCAGTCTGAAGAAAGCCACAATCCGTGCAACGGTCAAGGAAAATACGCCCAGAGTGATCAGAAGGGTAAGGGCAAAAACAACCTGTTTTGACATAGTAATCAGCTTTTTTTGCCGGGAAAATCAGGTCCCGAATGATGAAAGCACAGGGGTCAGGATTTTTTCAATTCCTCCACAGCCCGGGTAAATTCGGGCACCACCTTGAATGCATCCCCCACGATTCCGTAATCGGCCATCTCGAAAATGGGGGCATCGGGATCTTTATTGATAGCCACGATATATTTTGAACCCCTTACCCCTGCCATATGCTGAATAGCTCCGGAAATACCCACGGCAATATAGAGACTGGGAGCAATGATTTTGCCGGTTTGGCCGGTATGTTCGGAATGGGGTCTCCAGCCTTCATCGGAAACGGGGCGGGAACAGGCGGTTGCCGCATGCAGCACTCCGGCCAGTTCTTCCAGCATGGTCCAGTTTTCAGAGCCTTTCATTCCCCTGCCGCCGGAAACCACAATATCGGCATCGGTCAGCAGGATTTTGCCGGTTTGTTTCTGGACGTCTTCCACACGTATGGCCGGTTTCTCAGCCTTTTCGGCCACAAAATCCTTTATCTCCGGTTGTTTTTCATTCTCATGTATGCCATACGAATTCTGCATCAGTGTCAGCACCCGTGTTTCCGTACGGAGGGCGATGCGGGCAAATGCATTCCCGTTAAACACTTTTTTCTTCACCACAAAAGGTTCATGACTTTCGGGAAGTGCCACCACCGCAGCACCCAGAGCCGCTTTCAGCCTGGCCGAAAGACACGGAGCCAGCGCCTTCCCCGCATTGTTATGAGCCAGCGCCACCGTACGGGAACCGGTTTTTTCCACCGCTTCGGCTATCACCGAGGCAAATACCCGGTTATCCAGGAAGGTATATTCCTCCCCTTCCACCTTCCATATCTTTTCAGCCCCGAACCGGCCCAGTTTGGCCAGTTCCTCCTCATCTACCTTTCCGACGGAGAGGACGTTCACTTCTCCTCCGGTCAATGAGGCTATTCCCGAAGCATAAGAAACCAGTTCATGGGTAATTTTCTTGAATTTCCCGTCCCAGTTTTCGGCATATACTAAAACAGACATATCGGTATCTTTGAATATTTTACAATGGATTCAGATAACTTTCGCTTCTTTGTGAAGCAATTCGGCGAGTTCTTTTACCTGGTCAGGATCCAGTTTCCTGCATGGAGGTTTGGGTGCCGGTGTTTCAAAACCGAGGTACTCGGTCAGTGGGTTCACTTCCACAGCCGGCACCACCTGCAGGGGTTTTTGTTTGGCCATCATGATCCCCCGCATGGAAGGGATCCTCGGTTCTCTGGCGATTCCTTTCTGTACAATGGCTACCATAGGTGATTCGGCATAAATCTTTTCCACTCCCCCGTCGATGTCCCTGCACAGGAGCCATCCTTCACCGGCCGGTTCAATTCCTGATACCGCTGAGACGGATGTTACGGAAAGCAGTTCGGCCAGCATGCCTCCCACAGCGGAATTGTTGTAATCGCTTGATTCGATACCACAGAAAATCAGATCAAAGGGATACTGCCTGAAGGCTGCAGCCAGTTGCGAGGCCACCGAAAAAGCATCGGCGGGATCTGCATCCACCCGGATGGCACTGTCTGCCCCGATGGCCATGGCCTTCCTGAGGGTAGGATCGGCTTCGGTTCTTCCCACATGCACAACCGTGACTTTTTCCACCCTGCCGGCAGATGCTTCCTTGATTTCGAGAGCCCGGGTCAGGGCCAGTTCATCCCAGGGATTAATGATCCACTGCACCCCGTTGGTATCCAACTGGGTGTTGTTGTCCACGAACCGGATACGGGTGGTGGTATCGGGAACATGACTCAGACATACAGCAATTTTCATCGGATGATGATTTATGGTTTATTGATGGTTGTTCCTTATTGCAAAAAATCCCGGCTTTCCGTATTCCTCCGGCTCAGACAGGCAGCCCTGTTCCTTCCGGCTTTCCGTCCGTCTGGGGTTATTTCATCTCCGGCCGGGCTTTTTTATGGTGGACAAATATAAAAAAAACTGTTTTAATCCCTCCATTCCAAAATCAAATACCCTGAAAACCGCCATATAATGAAAAAACCCTGCCGTTACGACAGGGTTTTTTTCCTTTGTTCGAAAAATAATCAGGCCTGGGCCGTAGGCCCTCCGAAGTTCATAGGCACCACGGGTCCGCCTGACCCTTTCACATTCTTGATGGGGCCGTGTACCGATTCGTACTTTGCGATATTATCCTTCAGTGCGGCCATCAACCGCTTGGCATGCTCGGGTGTGAGTATGATCCTTGATTTGACCCTGGCTTTTGGAACACCGGGCATAATCCGGATAAAATCGAGGATAAATTCGGCAGCCGAATGAGTAATAATAGCCAGATTGGCAAATACTCCCTGTCCTACTTCATCACTCAGTTCGATCTGGATGTGGTTTTTCTGTGGTTTGTTTTCATCCATGATTATTTTTCTTTTTCGTTTCAATCATACTCTCTTCCTCCTTACCGGAACCAGATACCATCGACCGGTATTCCTCCATGGAACCCACCACCAGGTCCTGGTATTCGCGAAGACCCGTTCCGGCAGGGATCAAATGCCCCACAATCACGTTTTCTTTCAGTCCTTCCAGTTTATCCACTTTTCCGAAAATGGCGGCTTCATTGAGCACCTTGGTGGTTTCCTGGAAGGAAGCAGCCGACATGAAGCTGTTGGTTTGCAGGGCGGCCCGGGTAATTCCCTGGAGTACCTGGCTGGAGGTAGCCGGAACGGCATCCCTGTACTGTACAGGCTTCATATCTTTTCTTTTGAGAATGGAATTCTCATCACGCAGCTTCCTGGCGGTAATAATCTGGCCGGGACGCAGGTTCGGACTGTCGCCTGCATCCATCACCACTTTCTTGTCATAGATCCAGTCGTTCTCATCCATGAATTCCCATTTGTCGACCAGTTGTTTCTCGAGGAACCGTGTATCGCCCGGATCTTCAATCTCCACTTTGCGCATCATTTGCCGCACAATGATCTCAAAATGCTTGTCGTTGATTTTCACCCCCTGCATCCGGTATACTTCCTGCACCTCGTTCACAATATATTCCTGAACGGCGGTAGGACCTTTGATAGCCAGAATGTCGGACGGTGTAATGGCACCGTCGGAAAGCGGGATCCCGGCTCTCACATAATCGTTTTCCTGCACCAGGATCTGCTTTGAAAGAGGAACCAGGTATTTCTTCACCTCACCGGCTTTCGATTTGATGATGATCTCGCGGTTGCCCCTCTTGATCTTTCCGAAGGAAACTTCACCGTCAATTTCAGCTACAATGGCCGGGTTCGAGGGGTTTCTGGCTTCAAAAAGCTCGGTTACACGGGGCAAACCACCGGTGATGTCACCCGATTTCCCAACAGCCCTCGGTATCTTGACCAGGATCTGTCCCTGCTTCACGGCGTCCCCTTCGTTAACCACAATGTGTGCGCCAACCGGCAGGTTGTATGCTCTGAGGACTTCATTTTTCTTGTCCACGATCTTGATCATGGGGTTTTTGGTCTTATCACGTGTTTCGATAATGACCTTTTCCCTGAAACCGGTCTGCTCATCCGATTCTTCACGGAAAGTAACCCCGTCCAGTACGTTTTCGAACTGTACCTTTCCTGTCATTTCGGTAATGATCACCGCATTGTAGGGATCCCATTCGCAGATCAGATCGCCCTTTTTTACTTCATCCCCGTTCTGGATGTACAGTTTCGCTCCATAGGGAATGGGATGGGTTGTCAGCGGGATATGGGTATTTTTATCAAGTATACGAAGTTCGGCCAGACGACCGATCACAATACCGTATTTCCGGTTCAGCACCTCATCTTCATATTCCACTGCCCGGAGCTCCTCTATCTCCACCACTCCGTCGTATTTGGCAACAACGCTCGATTCGGCAGCAATATTGGAAGCGGTACCTCCTACGTGGAATGTACGCAGGGTAAGCTGAGTGCCGGGTTCTCCGATCGACTGCGCTGCGATCACCCCAACGGCTTCTCCTTTCTGGACCATTCTGCCGGTAGCCAGGTTACGACCGTAACACTTGGCGCATACCCCTTTCTTCGATTCACAGGTCAGCACCGACCGGATCTCCACCTGTTCGATGGGCGATTCCTCGATGATCTGAGCCACTTCCTCGGTGAATTCACCTCCGGCCTTTACAATCAGTTCCCCTGTATTCGGATGGTAAATATCATGCACGGAAGTACGTCCCAGAATCCTTTCATAAAGTGATTCTACCACCTCTTCATTGTTCTTGATGGCAGTAGCTACCAACCCGCGGAGGGTTCCGCAGTCTTCCTCGGTTATCACCACATCCTGGGCCACATCCACCAGCCTGCGGGTAAGATATCCCGCATCGGCGGTTTTCAGGGCGGTGTCGGCCAGCCCTTTACGGGCACCGTGAGTGGAAATAAAGTATTCCAGTACCGACAATCCTTCCTTGAAGTTCGACAGAATAGGGTTCTCTATAATTTCGGCTCCTGTGGCGCCCGATTTCTGCGGCTTGGCCATCAGTCCCCTCATACCCGAGAGCTGGCGGATCTGCTCTTTCGATCCCCTTGCTCCGGAATCCAGCATCATATATACCGGGTTGAATCCTTTCTTGTCGGACGACAGCCGCTGCATAAGGGTTTGCGTAAGCTTGGCGTTGGTATGGGTCCAGATGTCGATAATCTGGTTATACCGTTCGTTATTGGTAATAAACCCCATATTGTAATTGTTCAGCACTTCGTCCACAGCCTGATAGCCTTCTTCCACCAGGGGGCTCTTTTCTTCGGGTACGATCACATCGTCCAGGTTGAACGACAATCCTCCCTTGAAGGCCATGAAGTATCCCTTGTCCTTTATATCGTCAAGGAATTTGGCCGTGGCAGCCGTACCGGTCATTTTCAGCACCTTGCCGATGATTTCCCGCAATGACTTCTTGGTCAGCAGTTCGTTGATGAACCCCACTTCGCGAGGCACCACCTCGTTGAACAACACTCTTCCCACCGTGGTTTCCACCATTTTGCTGACCGGTTTCCCGTCCTCCATGGTGTTCACCTTCACCTTGATGATGGCATGCATATCCACCTTGCCCTCGTTGAAGGCAATATTGACCTCTTCGGGCGAATAAAACACCATTCCCTCGCCTTCTACCACGTCATCGGGTGTGCTTTTCCTGGCTTTGGTCATGTAGTACAGCCCCAGTACCATATCCTGGGAAGGAACCGTAATGGGAGCTCCGTTGGCCGGGTTGAGAATATTGTGGGCGGCCAGCATCAGCAGCTGGGCTTCCAGAACAGCGGAATTCCCCAGGGGAACATGCACAGCCATCTGGTCGCCGTCAAAGTCGGCGTTGAAAGCCGTACAAACCAGTGGATGCAACTGGATGGCCTTTCCTTCGATCAGCTTGGGCTGAAAGGCCTGAATACCGAGACGGTGCAGGGTAGGCGCCCGGTTCAGCAGCACGGGATGACCTTTCAGTACGTTTTCCAGGATATCCCACACCACCGGATCCTTGCGGTCGACAATTTTTTTAGCCGATTTCACCGTCTTCACAATCCCTCTTTCTATCAGCTTTCTGATGATAAAAGGCTTGTACAGTTCGGCCGCCATATCTTTGGGCAATCCGCACTCGTGGAGCCGCAGTTCGGGTCCTACCACGATCACCGATCGGGCAGAATAATCCACCCGTTTCCCGAGCAGATTCTGGCGGAACCGTCCCTGCTTGCCCTTAAGGCTGTCGCTGAGCGATTTCAGCGGCCGGTTGGCATCAGTTTTCACGGCATTCGACTTTCGGGAATTATCGAACAGGGAATCGACGGCTTCCTGCAACATTCGTTTTTCATTCCTGAGGATCACCTCCGGAGCTTTAATCTCGATCAGCCGTTTCAGGCGGTTGTTCCTGATAATAACCCTGCGGTACAGATCGTTCAGGTCGGAAGTGGCAAAACGACCCCCGTCGAGGGGAACCAGGGGACGAAGCTCAGGGGGGATGACAGGAATAACCTTCAGTATCATCCACTCGGGTTTGTTCACTCCCTTGGATGCCCGGAAAGCCTCCACCACCTGCAGACGCTTCAGGGCTTCATTTTTCCTTTGCTGTGATGTTTCGGTGTTGGCTTTATGCCTCAGGTCATAGGAAAGTTCATCCAGGTCGAGGCGTTCCAGCAGCATCTGCACAGCTTCCGCACCCATTCCGGCAATGAACTTTTCCGGATCGCTGTCGTCCAGATACTGGTTTTCCTTCGGAAGCGATTCCATGATGTCGATGTATTCCTCTTCCGTCAGGAAATCCATGTAATGGATGCCGTCGGCTTCCTTGATACCGGGATTGATCACCACATAGCGCTCATAATAAATGATGCTGTCAAGCTTTTTGGTAGGCAGCCCCAGCAGGTAGCCGATTTTGTTGGGAAGCGAGCGGAAATACCAGATGTGGGCTACCGGCACCACCAGGGTGATATGTCCCATGCGTTCGCGCCGCACCTTCTTCTCGGTCACTTCCACCCCGCAACGGTCACAAACGATACCCTTGTAACGAATCCGTTTGTACTTTCCGCAATGGCATTCATAATCCTTTACCGGGCCGAATATCCGCTCGCAGAACAGACCGTCCCTTTCGGGCTTGTAGGTCCGGTAATTGATGGTTTCAGGTTTCAGGACTTCTCCGCTTGATCGTTCCAGAATTTCTTCGGGAGATGCCAGACCAATGGAGATCTTGGTAAAGTTGCTTTTGACTTTTTGGTCCCTTCTGAATGACATATCTCTGTATTGTTTGTTATCGGTAAATAATGAATGTAACCATGAATAATCCTACACCAGGTTAATGCTAAGTCCCAGTCCGCGCATTTCATGCAGCAGCACGTTCAGCGATTCGGGAATACCTGGTTGTGGCATGGGTTCACCCTTGACGATAGCCTCGTAGGTACGTGCTCTTCCGGCCACATCGTCGGACTTCACGGTAAGGATCTCCTGAAGAATATGGGATGCTCCGAACGCTTCCAGGGCCCATACTTCCATTTCCCCGAAACGCTGGCCACCGAACTGGGCCTTTCCGCCCAAGGGTTGCTGGGTGATCAGCGAATAGGGCCCGATGGAGCGGGCATGCATTTTGTCGTCCACCATGTGTCCGAGCTTCAGCATGTAGATTACCCCCACCGTAGCAGGCTGATCAAAACGTTCGCCGGTACCACCATCGTACAGATAGGTTTTTCCGTATTTAGGAAGCCCGGCCTTATCGGTATATTCCGTGATCTCATCCAGGTTGGCCCCGTCGAAAATGGGGGTGGAGAATTTAACCCCCAGTTTGTCACCGGCCCAACCCAGCACGGTTTCATAGATCTGCCCCAGGTTCATCCTTGAAGGCACACCCAGCGGGTTCAGCACGATATCCACAGGGGTTCCGTCTTCCAGGAAAGGCATGTCTTCCTGGCGAACGATCCTCGAAACAATCCCCTTGTTCCCGTGACGTCCGGCCATCTTGTCGCCCACCTTGATCTTCCTCTTCTTGGCTATGTACACTTTAGCCAGCTGGATAATACCGGCAGGCAGTTCATCGCCAATGGCAATGCTGTATTTCCTGCGCTTGTATTCACCGTCCAGCTCCTTGTATTTCAGCATATAATTGTAGAGCAGGGTCTTGATGGTATCGTTTTTCTTCTTGTCCGTAGTCCACTTGTTGGGATTTACCCCCAGGTAATCGATTTCCTGCAGCTGCTTGAGGGTAAATTTGTTTCCCTTGGGGATCAGGTCTTTGTTGTAGTAATCCTTTACTCCCTGGGATGTTTTTCCGTTCACCAGGATAAACAGCTTGTCGATCAGTTTCGATTTCAGTTCGGCAGCCTGTTTTTCGAATTCCGCCTCGATTTTATCGAGCAGGGGTTTCTCGGCCATTTTCACCTTGCGGTCTTTGATGGCCCGTGAAAACAGTTTCTTGTCGATCACCACCCCTTCCAGGGAAGGAGGTGCTTTCAGCGAGGCATCCTTCACATCCCCGGCCTTATCACCGAAAATGGCCCGCAGAAGTTTTTCTTCGGGCGAAGGATCCGATTCCCCTTTGGGGGTGATCTTCCCTATCAGGATATCGCCCGGCTGCACGTTGGCTCCGATGCGTATCAGTCCGTTCTCGTCGAGATTCCGGTAGCCTCCTCACTTACATTGGGAATATCGGAAGTGAGTTCCTCGAGTCCCCGTTTGGTATCACGCACCTCCAGCAGGTATTCATCAATATGGATGGAAGTGAACATATCTTCGTGCACCACCCGGTCGGAGATCACGATAGCATCCTCGAAGTTGTAACCCTTCCATGGCATAAAAGCCACTTTCAGGTTCCGTCCCAGGGCGAGTTCCCCGTTCTCGGTGCCGTATCCTTCCGTAAGGATCTGACCCTTCACCACCTTGTCGCCCCTGGACACGATAGGCTTCAGGTTAATGCAGGTATTCTGATTGGTTTTTTTGAACTTGGGAAGCACATATCGTTTCACCTGATCGTCAAAGCCCACGAATTTTTCTTCGTCGGTTCGGGAGTATCTGATCACGATCTCGTCGGCATCCACATATTCCACCACTCCGTCGCCTTCAGCCACGATCAGGATGCGCGAATCGCGGGCCACGATCCCCTCGATACCGGTCCCCACGATGGGAGACTCGGGTTTGATCAGGGGAACGGCCTGCCGCATCATGTTCGATCCCATGAGGGCACGGTTGGCATCGTCGTGCTCGAGGAAGGGAATAAGTGAAGCCGCAATGGAGGCGATCTGGTTGGGTGCCACATCCATCAAGTCAATACGCGAGGTATCTTCCAGCGGGAAATCGCCTTCAAACCGGGCTTTTACTTTCGGGTTCACAAAGGTCCCTTCATCGGTAATGGGGGCATTGGCCTGGGCAATGATCTTGGCTTCCTCTTCCTCGGCGCTGAGGAAAATGATGCCGTCATGATCCAGCCTCACCTTTCCTTCCTGTACCTGCCGGTAAGGTGTTTCAATAAATCCGAGTTCATTTACCTTGGCATACACACACAGAGAAGAGATCAGTCCGATATTGGGTCCTTCCGGGGTTTCAATGGGACACAGGCGTCCGTAGTGGGTATAATGCACATCCCTCACCTCGAAACCGGCTCTTTCGCGCGACAGACCACCGGGACCCAGAGCCGACATCCGGCGTTTATGGGTCATTTCAGCCAGCGGATTAGTCTGGTCCATGAACTGTGACAGCTGGTTGGTCCCGAAGAAGGAGTTGATCACAGAGGACAGGGTTTTCGAATTGATCAGGTCAATGGGGGTGAACACCTCGTTATCCCGCACATTCATCCTTTCCCTGATGGTCCGGGCCATGCGGGCCAATCCCACACTGAACTGGTTGGAAAGCTGCTCGCCTACGGTACGTACCCGGCGGTTGCTCAGGTGGTCGATATCGTCCACATCGGTTTTGGAATTGATCAGTTCGATCAGGTGCTGTATGATCTGGATGATGTCTTCCTTGGTCAGGACTTTCACATCCATCGATGTTTCCAGCCCCAGTTTCTTGTTGATGCGGTACCGTCCCACATCACCCAGGTCGTACCGCTTGTCGGAAAAGAACAGTTTGTCGATCACGTCGCGGGCCGTGGCTTCATCGGGCGGCTCTGAATTACGCAGCTGCCGGTAAATATGCAGTACGGCTTCTTTTTCCGAGTTACAGGGGTCTTTCTGCAGCGTATTGTAAATGATCGCATAATCGCTCACATTAGCTCCTTTCTTGTGCAGCAAAATGGTTTTGGTACCCGACTCAACGATCTGGTTAATGTGTTCGTTTTCCAGAATGGTTTCCCGGTCGATGATCACTTCATTTCTTTCGATGGAAACCACTTCCCCGGTATCTTCATCCACAAAATCTTCCACCCAGGTCTTCAGGACACGGGCGGCAAGTTTCCGTCCCACATACTTTTTCAGGGCCGCTTTACTCACCTTGATCTCATCGGCCAGGTTGAATATCTCCAGAATATCCTTGTCGCTTTCATAACCAATGGCACGAAGCAAAGTGGTTACCGGGAGCTTCTTCTTCCTGTCAATGTATGCATACATCACATTGTTGATGTCGGTGGCAAACTCGATCCACGATCCTTTGAAAGGAATGATACGGGCGGAGTACAGTTTGGTGCCGTTTGCATGCAGGCTCTGGCCGAAAAATACACCCGGCGAGCGGTGCAACTGGGAAACCACCACCCTTTCGGCCCCGTTGATCACAAAAGTCCCCTTTTCCGTCATATAGGGTACCGTACCCAGGTAAACATCCTGTATTACGGTATCAAAATCTTCGTGCTCAGGATCAGTGCAGTACAGCTTCAGTTTGGCCTTGAGGGGTACACTGTAGGTAAGCCCTCTTTCCAGGCATTCATCGATGGTGTACCTGGGCGGGTCAATCTGGTAGTCGAGAAATTCCAGCACAAAATTGTTCCGGGTATCGGTAATGGGGAAATTTTCCGTAAATACCTTATAAAGGCCTTCCTTTCTTCGGTTTTCCGGGGTGGTTTCCAGCTGGAAAAACTCCTGGAATGATTTCAGCTGGATTTCCAGGAAATCGGGGTAATCGAGCTGATTTTTGGTTGTTGCGAAATTAATTCTTTCATTCATTGGACAGGAAGCGGTTTAATGAAAGATAGTCCTTATGGACATGAAACGATTTGAATACTTAAACGACAAAAAGGCTTAGTCCCCAAAACAGGGACTAAACCTGTGGTTTACCCGTTTAACGAGTATTATTTCTATTTAATTTCAACTTCGGCTCCAGCTTCTTCTAGTTGTGCTTTCAGTGATTCGGCATCTTCCTTGGTGGTTCCCTCCTTAACGGGAGCGGGAGCAGAGTCAACCAGGGCTTTGGCTTCTTTCAGACCGAGACCGGTGATATCCTTCACAAGTTTCACAATCTGCAGTTTGGCTCCGCCCGGTGATTTCAGGACGACATCGAACTGGGTTTTTTCAGCGGCTGCTCCTTCTCCTTCCCCGCCGGCAGCGGGCCCGGCTACTGCAACAGCAGCGGCCGCGGGTTCAATACCGTATTCATCTTTCAGAATATCGGCCAGTTCATTCACTTCTTTCACAGTCAGATTTACTAGCTCTTCAGCTAATTTTTTCAAGTCTGCCATTTTATTTACATTGTTTTCAGGTTACACTTTTTGTTATGCTCTCTCTTCCAGTGTTTTCAAAACACCGGTTAGAATGTGGCTGCCGGAATTCAGGGCCGACATCACATTTCTCATGGGCGACTGCAGCAAGGCAATTACATCGGCCACCAGTTCTTCCTTCGACTTGAGCGAAGCAAGAACATCGAGGTTTTCGTCACCTATATAGACAGATTCTTCCACATAGGCTGCTTTCAGCACGGGCTTATCATGCATCTTCCTGAACTCTTTAATGAGTTTGGCAGGAAGATTTCCGGTATCTGACAGCATAACGGATGTAGGTTGCTCCAGCACTTCCAGCAGGTCATTATACTGGGTGCCGGATTTTTCCAGAGCCTTGCGAAGCAGTGTGTTCTTAACCACGATCAGCCTGATATCCTTCTCGAAGCACTTCCTCCTGAGCGCCATGGTATCGGCAGCATTCAGGGTGGAAATATCAGCCAGGTAAACGTGGTTGTATTTCCCGAGTTCTTCGGTCAGGTTATCAATGATTTGATTTTTTTCTTCGCGTCTCATGCTCGGTTCTCCATTTTATTCATCCAAAGCTTTGGCATCCACCCTGATACTCGGACTCATGGTACTCGAAAGGTAGATGCTTTTGATATAGGTGCCCTTGGCAGCAACGGGTTTTAGTTTCTGGATCGTGCTGATAAATTCGCGTGCATTCTCCGCAATCTGCTGCGGCTGGAAAGAAACCTTTCCAATGGATGAATGCACAATGCCGTATTTATCCACCTTGAAATCGATCTTACCCATTTTCACTTCCTTCACTGCCTTGCCAATATCCATGGTCACCGTTCCGCTCTTTGGATTGGGCATTAAACCACGAGGTCCCAGAATTCTTCCCAGTGCGCCTATCTTGGCCATAACGGTGGGCATAGTAATTACCACATCCACATCGGTCCAACCCGATTTGATCTTCTCGATGTATTCATCCAGCCCCACATAATCGGCACCGGCTTCTTTTGCCTCCTCTTCCTTGTCGGGAGTACAAAGTACCAGTACCCGGGTCACCTTCCCTGTTCCATGAGGCAGGGTAACCACTCCTCGGACCATCTGGTTGGATTTTCGCGGATCTATCCCCAGGCGTACGTCCATATCCACTGAAGCATCGAACCGGGCGGTATTGATCTCCTTCACCAGCTCGGCAGCCTCAATGAGTCTATAGGCTTTACCGGGTTCCAATTTATCCAGAACCTTTTTTCTGTTCTTTGTTAACTTGGCCATTTTGTAAAGTCAGATTTTTAATTACTTTTTCCGGGAAACTCACCTTTCACGGTGATTCCCATGCTCCGGGCAGTACCGGCCACCATCTTCATAGCCGAGTCAATGGTGAAGGCATTCAGGTCGGTCATTTTCTCCTCGGCAATAGCCCGCACCTGGTCCCAGGTAACCGAAGCTACCTTGGCGCGGTTGGGCTCGGGAGAACCCGACTTGATTTTTGCAGCCTCCATTAACTGCACGGCAACCGGAGGAGTTTTGGTCACAAAATCGAATGACTTGTCAGAATAAACGGTAATGATCACAGGTATGATCTTACCGGCTTTATCCTGGGTCTTGGCATTGAATTGTTTGCAAAACTCCATGATGTTTACCCCTTTCGCCCCCAGGGCAGGGCCCACAGGCGGAGAAGGGTTTGCGGCACCCCCTCTGATCTGCAACTTGATAATTCCAGAGACTTCTTTAGCCATTTGTTGTTTCTAGCTTAGATTTCACATGCCGGCAGCCACTCAGGAAGCAATTATCGCAACTACCGTATATATTTATGGTGCGTAACAGTCTTTTCAAAAATTTCATCTGCAGTATTATTCTTTTTCCACCTGCAGAAAACTCAGTTCCAGCGGGGTTTTACGCCCGAATATCTTTACCATGACCTTGAGCTTCTTCTTTTCCTCGTTCACCTCTTCAATCACACCGGTAAAACTGTTGAAGGGTCCGTCAATTACCTTAACGGTCTCACCCACGAAAAAGGGAACATTGATTTCCTCATCGCTTTCGGCCAGTTCATCCACTTTCCCCAGGATCCGGTTCACTTCCGAAATCCTGAGGGGAATGGGATCACCGCCTTTGGATCCAAGGAAACCCATCACGTTGGGAACATTTCTCAACACATGGGCCACCTCTCCCATCAGGGCAGCTTCCACCAGGACATATCCCGGAAAAAAATTTCTTTCCTTGCTTACCTTTTTGCCGTTCCTGATCTGGTAAACCTTTTCTGTAGGGATCAGCACCTGGCTGACGTAATCCTGCAGGTTCAGACGGGAAACTTCACTTTCGATGTATTCCTTCACCTTCTTTTCTTTGCCCCCGATCGCCCTCAGCACATACCATTTCTTTTCCAGCTCTGCCATGTTATCCCTTCAGGTATTTTTTAATAAAACAAGCTGTAAATCAGTTCCAGTATATTCTTGAAACTGATATCCATAAGAAATATCACCAGCGAGATCAGCAGGGAAGCCACCATTACCACAATGGCACTGCTCTGCAATTCTCCCCAGGTAGGCCATGATACCTTGTGCACGAGCTCGGTGTATGCCTCCTGTATATAATTCTTGATTTTCATGCTGAACTTTATTGGCACGGGAGGAGCGACTCGAACGCCCGACACCTGGTTTTGGAGACCAGTGCTCTACCAACTGAGCTACACCCGTGTACGGAAGCGGGAAACAGGGTCCCCTTCCGGAACCCTGTTCTCCCCCTCCGGTATGGTATTATTCAATGATCTCAATCACCTGGCCGGCACCCACGGTCCGTCCGCCTTCACGGATGGCAAAACGCAGACCCACATTGATGGCCACGGGATAAATTAACGATACTTCAATCGTCACATTATCGCCAGGCATCACCATCTCGGTTCCCTCGGGAAGCTTAATCTCACCGGTAACATCGAGGGTACGCAGGTAAAACTGGGGACGATAATTGTTATGGAAAGGAGTATGACGTCCGCCTTCTTCCTTCTTCAACACATACACCTCGGCCTTGAACTTGGTGTGAGGCGTAATGCTTCCCGGCTTGGCCAGAACCATTCCGCGCTTGATCTCCTTCTTGTCCACTCCCCTGAGCAACAGACCCACATTGTCTCCTGCTTTTCCTTCATCCAGGATCTTCCGGAACATTTCCACACCGGTACAAACGGTTTTCCGCTTGTTGGCACCCAGACCGATGATTTCCAGCTCGTCGCCTGTGTGCACCACACCCAGTTCAATTCTTCCGGTAGCCACTGTTCCGCGCCCGGTGATCGAAAAGATATCTTCCACGGGCATGAGGAAGGGCTTTTCTTCATCACGGGGAGGAACAGGGATATAGCTGTCAACAGCTTCCATCAGTTCCAACACCTTTTCTTCCCATTTAGACTCTCCGTTCATGGCACCCAGGGCTGATCCCCTGATCACAGGGGTATTTTCACCGTCAAATTCGTAGAAATCGAGCAACTCACGCACTTCCATCTCCACCAGTTCGATCAGTTCCTCATCATCCACCATATCTACCTTGTTCAGGAAAACCACGATTTTCGGCACGTTCACCTGGCGTGCCAGGAGGATGTGCTCACGGGTCTGCGGCATGGGACCATCGGTTGCGGCCACCACCAGGATAGCGCCGTCCATCTGGGCTGCACCGGTAACCATGTTCTTCACATAGTCGGCGTGACCGGGACAGTCAACATGGGCATAGTGCCTGTTGGCGGTTTCATATTCCACGTGGGCGGTATTGATAGTAATACCCCTTTCCTTCTCTTCCGGGGCATTGTCAATGGAATCGAAATCCCGGATGGTGGTGGAAAGACCTTGTTTGGACAGTACCATGGTAATGGCTGCCGTAAGGGTGGTTTTCCCGTGGTCAACGTGACCGATGGTACCGATATTCACATGAGGTTTTGTTCTTTGAAATTTTTCTTTAGCCATGATAACAGAAATTAGTTATTGAACCACTATTTGTTTTTGATTTGTCCTTAATGCTTTGAGCCAATGATGGGAATTGAACCCATGACCTCTTCCTTACCAAGGAAGCGCTCTACCCCTGAGCTACATCGGCATCCTTGAGCGGGAGACGGAACTCGAATCCGCGACCCTCAGCTTGGAAGGCTGATGCTCTACCAACTGAGCTACTCCCGCGAATTTTTACCTGCCAACAGGCAGGCAAACCAGAATGAACCGTGCAAATGGTAAATCCTGTTCTGTATAACCATCCAACTGAATGGTTATTGGTAATTGAAGTAATAAAAGAACCCGGCGGTATATTGGCCTGTATCCCCTTTTTGTTCATAAATCCTGCCTGTTGGCAGGTAAATCAGTGGGGAGAGAAGGATTCGAACCTCCGAAGGCATCAGCCAGCAGATTTACAGTCTGCCCCAGTTGACCGCTTTGGTATCTCCCCAGCTGCGATAGATCAGGATCGTGAGCCGATGGGGGGATTCGAACCCACGACCTGCTGATTACAAATCAGCTGCTCTGACCAACTGAGCTACATCGGCACAATATGGTAAGAACCACAATTTTAGGCAAACCCCTGAAAATCGGTTTGCAAATGTATGAATATTTTTTTACAACCCAAAAAAAAACCTTTTATTTTGGAAGGCTTTTCATACTCCCCTGAGCTTCTCTTTTTGTTTGGTGATCTGGCGTTTCAGCGCATCGACTGCTTCGTCGGCAGCCTCTTCAAACGTCTTGCTTTGTTTCTTGGCAAACAGGGGGCTGGGAGGTATATTCAGCCTGATCTCGGCGATCTTGTTTTCATCATTCTGTGAATTGTCAAGACGCAGAAAAACTTCAGCTCCAATGATCCTGTCATTGTACTGCCCCAGCTTCTTGATCTTCTGTTGTATGAAATTCAGCAACTTCTTGTCGGCATCAAACCGAACGGAATGAATTTGAATGTTCATAGCATGCGCTCTTTTGGTTTGTTATTCATGCCCTTGGATGGGCCTGTTTATATATTTGCTTCAGTTTTTCAAAAGTATTGTGGGTGTATATCTGGGTAGCCGACAGGTTGGCATGCCCCAGCAATTCCTTGATGGCATTCAAATCAGCCCCCCGGTTCAATAAATGGGTGGCGAAACTATGCCTCAGTACATGCGGGCTCTTTTTTTCCATGGTAGTCACCAGCCGGAGATAATGGTTCACCACCCTGTATACCAGCCTGGGATACAAAGGCTTTCCATGTTGTGTGAGAAACAGGGCAGGAAAGGATTCCCGTGCGAAGTTTTGGCGCTTCAGCTCCAGATATTTCGTCAGCTGGTCCAGATAGGCCTGGGTAAGAGGAATGATCCTCTGCTTGTTCCTTTTGCCCGTAACCCGCACCTGAACTTTCTCAAAATCCACATCCTCCTCCCTCATCCTGATCAGTTCAGCCTGCCTCATACCCGTAAGATACAGGGTCTCAATGATCAGGCGGTTTCTCATTCCCCTGTAATCATCGCCGAACTCATACCTGTCGAGAAGGTAGTTGATCTCCTCTTCTTCCACAAAACGGGGCAGTTTCTTCTCCTGCTTCGGAGCCCTGATCCTGTCGGCTGGATTCCGTTCCACCAGCCCCCTTTTCACCAGGTATCTGAAAAACGCTTTCACTGCCGAAAGTTTCCTGGCTACCGACCGCGGACTGATGCCTTCTTCCATCAGCTTCACCATCCATGCCCTTATGAGCCGATAACCTGCCTCCTCTGCCGGAACAGATGGTTCCTGGGCGGCGCAAAAACTCATAAATTGCTGAAGATCATTCCGGTACGAAATGACCGTATGGATGGAATATCTTTTCTCGTGCGTAAGAAAACCGATAAATTCTTCCAGGTACTTCATGCAGGCAGAGGTTTGATCACGGATTCAACCAGGCAGGACACAGGAGGCAAACAGTGTCAGCATCCGGATCAAATTACTCTTCGTCCTGCTTCAGTTTCTGGAGAAAGACGGCACGTTTCACCGTCTGGCGGCGTTTTACAGAAGGTTTCGTAAAAGCCTGACGTTCCCGAAGCTCTCTCATGACGCCCGTTTTTTCAAACTTGCGTTTGAATTTCTTAAGCGCTCTTTCAATGTTTTCTCCTTCTTTAACAGGTATGATTATCATATCTACTTCCCGATTAAATTGAGGCGCAAATTTAGAACCGAAAATACATTTTTCAAAATTTTCTTTCGAAAAAGGGATTTATGCTTTGTGTACCTGCCCGGTCAGTTCTGATTTCCCGGCAATCAACGCCGGATCATTTTTCCTCAAATTACAAAAATTTTATGTCAAATTCAAGTTTTCCCGCCATCAAATTCCGGCAGGTACTCAGGGTTTCCGGTGGCCGATTTCAAGGTATGGAGCTATCCGTCGGTAAATGGAATCAGGCAGCAACCGGTTCCTGCGAATCTCTTCCAGATTACTGAATTTCCCCTGCGATTCCCGGTACTGCACCAGCGCCCTGGTATGATAATAATCCAGATAGGGATGCCTGAGCAGTTCCTGGAAACCGGCCCGGTTCAGATCCATTTTCCGGATACGGGTGCTGTCGATCCACACCCTGCCTCCCCAGCCTGCGATCAGCGTGTCATCCAGCCCGTACACCTCGCCCACCTGGTCTATACTGTAAAACCCGCCTATCAGCAACCGGTAGCGCACCAGGCGGGAAGCCAGAACCGGACCCACCCCCGGAAGAACCTGCAGGTCGGCGGAATCGGCGGTATTCAGTTCGAGTGGTGCTGCACCGGCCAGCGATGCCTTTCTTCCACCGGGTTCCGCTCCGGACACATCTGCTCCGCCCTCGCCGGTGCCCTGCGGGATCCGTATATACGGTTCCAGCAATGCATACCGGCCTGAATCCAGACCGTAAATCTTTTTCAGATCGGCCGGTACCCGGAAAGCACCCCCGCTCTTCAGATAATTATCGGCCGTACGGGCCTGCCGGGGAGTTAATCCAAGGGCCAGCCAGTCGTCATACAAGTTTTCATTTGGATTGAAAGGAAACAGCTTTACCGCCCTGCCCGAATTCTCCCCTTTTTCCTGCTGGAAGGCCATTCCCGTTTCCGGCTTCAGGTTATCCTCAAAATTCCGGATCTCTTCGGCCAGCTCTTCGGCGGAAGGCCAGTCGGGAGGAAACAGCTTATTCCGCACAAGCGGAAACAGGATAATAACAACCATCAGGCAAACCCACAAAAGAATGCCCCGCTTTTCCCTCATGGAAAAGGACAGGAACGGCCTGATCTTTTCTTTCCATTTCATCGGACAGAACGAATCGTAGCGGCATGTTCACGAACCGACGGTTACCCCACTGACAACATACAACATACCGGGTCAGAACAGCCCCAAGCTGTTCAGAAATACAAGCGCTATGGCAATGGGAGCTATAAATCTGACAATGAACAGGTACAAAGGATAATACCTGACGGGGAACATGCCGTTGCTCGACAATTCCCCTGACACTTTCGGTTTCCCCATAAACCAGCCAACAAATACCACAATTAAGAAGCCTCCCATGGGCAGCATATAATTGGCCGATGTATGGTTGAGCAGTTCAAAAACGCTTAAACCGAAAATTTTAAGTTCTCTGAACCACGACCACGACCCGGAAGCAAAAATACCCAGCACGGAAATCGCCAGTGCGGCCAGCAGAGTGGCTTTCCTGCGACCGAGCCGGAATTCTTCCGTAAAATTAGCCACCACCACTTCGAGCACCGAGATGGTTGACGTAAGAGCCGCAACCGCCAGCAACAGGAAAAATATCAGGGAAAAGAAATACCCTCCGGGCATCTGCTGAAAGATCACCGGCAGGGTTTTGAACACCAGGGCTTCCTCGGAAGCAGGGTCAATATTGAAAGCAAAAACCGCGGGAAAGATGGCCACTCCGGCCAGCACCGCAATGAAGGTATCGGCAAGTGAAACACTCACCGCGGTATTGCCCAGCCTTTCCTTCTTTTGAATATAGGAACCATAGGTGATCAGGGTCCCCATACCTATGCTCAGGGAGAAAAAGGCCTGTCCCAGGGCTTCCAGCACCACCTTACCGGTTATTTTGGAAAAATCGGGTTTGAAAAGAAACACCAATCCTTCTCCGGCTCCAGGAAGGGTAAGGGAACGGATACTCAGGGCAATCAGCAGCAAAAGAAGAACGGGCATCAGCACCTTGGCATATTTCTCGATCCCCTTCTGAACGCCTGCCATAACTATCCAGGCAGTCATGACCATAAAAACCAGGAACCACAGTACCGGCCGGGCCGATCCCGAACGGAAAGTATCGAACATGGTACTCATCTCCTCTGCCGACTTGCCCGAAAAACCGTTCACAACCGACTGATAAAGGTACTCCATGGTCCAACCAGCCACGGCAGCATAAAAGGCCAGGATCATAAAGGCGGCCACCACTCCCATGACTCCCACCAGATACCAGGGCCTGCCCGGAGCCAGAATCCTGAATGCACCGTAGGGATTACGCTGGGCGCTGCGCCCGATAACAAATTCCGACATCATCACAGGAATACCGATCACCACAACAAAAATCAGGTATATCAGTAAAAAAGCCCCCCCGCCATTGGCACCCAGTACATAGGGAAAACGCCAGATATTGCCCAGCCCGATGGCCGAACCGGCAGCAGCTGCAATCACTCCGAATTTACTGCCGAAACTGTCACGATTGGTAAGGTCCATAAGAAAAATGAGTAAAATGGTGAATGAAAGCTCCAAAGGGGCTGCAATATGGTAAATTTTCATGTTTCCTGCAATATGCCGGAGAGCATTCTGAAAAATGAAATTAAAAATCAATATATTTTATACAGTAGTATCAATTATTAATTACTTTATTAATTTTATTTATTATTATTTTATATATATTGATTTTCATTTAAATATTATTTTACACCTGTACCAGCTGATAATATTTGTTTAATTTTATGCGGCATTAAGCATTATGAATATGGCATCGATCTACTCGTCCAAAACCAAGATTATCGCCACCATCGGGCCGTCGTGCTCTGACAGGGAAATATTAAGGCAGATGTTCAACGAAGGCATCGACCTGTGCAGGCTCAATTTTTCCCATGGCAGTCATGACGACCACCTGAAAGTGATCAGGAACATCCGGGCACTGAACGAGGAACTGGGAACACAGGTAGCCATTCTGGCCGATCTGCAGGGGCCCAAGCTACGGGTGGGAGAAATGCAGAACAACGGGGTTTTTCTGGAAAACGGGAAAACCCTGGAAGTGGTAACCACCCCCTGCACGGGAACTCCGGAAAAAATATTCCTGAATTATCAAAGATTCCCGGCCGATGTGAAACCCGGCGACCCGTTGCTGCTCGACGACGGGAAACTGAAACTCAGGGTGCTGGAAACCAACGGCCGCGACCGGGTCAGGGTTGAAGTGGTATACGGAGGATTGCTCTCCTCACGTAAGGGGGTGAATCTTCCCGACACCCGCATTTCATTGCCAAGCCTTACGGAAAAAGACATTCGGGATGCCGGGTTCGTACTCGATTATGATATCGACTGGCTGGCCCTGTCGTTCGTGCGTTCGGCCACCGATGTGATCGAGCTGAAAAAGCTGGTGAAGAAGAAAAAGAAAGCCACCCGCATCATTGCAAAGATTGAAAAACCGGAAGCCCTGGACGAAATCGACAATATCATCGACCTGTCTGACGGAATCATGATTGCCCGGGGAGATCTGGGAGTGGAGGTGGATTACGACAGGGTACCCCTGATTCAGAAAAACATCATCAGAAAATGCATTGACCACGCCCGTCCGGTCATTATTGCCACCCAGATGATGGAAAGCATGATCAACAACTTCCGTCCTACCCGCGCCGAGGCCAACGACGTGGCCAATGCCGTGCTCGACGGAGCCGATGCCCTCATGCTGAGTGGAGAAACTTCCGTGGGTAAATATCCGGTGGAGGTGGTCCGTACCATGCAAAAGATCATCAACTGGACGGAGAAGAACGGGGCACACTTTATACAGGAACATGCACCGACTGAAATGTCCTCCTCTTTCCTGCCCGATTCCATCTGTTACAATGCCGTGATGATGGCCAGGCAAACCCGGGCCACTGCCATCATTACCTTCACCCATTCGGGATACACGGCGCAACGCATCTCAAGCCACCGGCCCACTACAGATATTTTTGCCTTCACCAGCAGCAAAAAACTTCTGAATTCTCTTTCCCTGCTATGGGGTGTCCAGGCATTCCACATGGATCCCTATGAAAAAATTGACGAAGCCATTGCCCACACCATCTCATTCCTGAAAGAGAAAAGGCTGATAAAGGAAGGGCAGGTGGTGATTCACGCGGGCAGCACCCCGCTGATCAAACGGGGACAAACCAACATGATCAAGCTGAGTTATATCTGAACGATCAGAAGGGATATCCGATCCCGATCTGGAGGGTAAAATCATCTTTCAGGGTCCACTTTTCTGTTCCGATCACCCACCGCAGATGATCCGGTTCTTTCGGATCGCGGACCTTCATACCCAGGTCGAGCCGGAACAGGAAGAACGAAAAATCGAAGCGGAAACCCAGGCCTGTACCCACGGCAATCTCCCGGTAGAAACGGTTCCATTTGAACTCTGCACCCGTTCTTTCGTCGCGGGCACTGATATCCCATACATTACCGGCGTCGAGGAACAGAGCGCCTTCCATGACCCAGAACAATTTGAACCGGTATTCCACATTGGCCTCCATCTTAATGTCCCCCGTCAGGTTGGGATACCGCAGGTTGGCCTCATCGTAATACGACCCCGGACCCAGCGATCGTACATGCCAGGCCCGCAGGCTGTTGGCCCCTCCGGAAAAATACTTTTTCTCGAAAGGCAGGGCACGGGAATTCCCGTACGGATAGCCAATGCCGCCGAACAACCGGTACACGAATTCATTCGATTCGTTCAGCACCTTGTGAAAACTCAGGTCGAAATCAGTTTTCACATACTGGGCGTATTCCATTCCAAACAGGCGGTATGCCCCGTTCGGTTTGGGCGTATCAACCAGTTTGTGAAATCCCGTGAGCAGGTTGCCGGCCATCCCGGCATTGAAGCGGAAAAAGATAAAATCGCTCTTCCTCTTGATATTCTGATTGTTGAATACAAAATTATACGTGAACTCGGGAATCATCACGTTCTTGTAGCTGTATTCCAGGTAAGTTCCCCTGATCCGGTCCATGAAATCGGGACTGATATTAAAGATCCTGACCGCATAAAATTCGAAGGGATTCACCGTATGCGAATTGAACCGGTTCCCGTCCCAACGGTACCCGAAAGAGGCATTGGCAATGGTACGGGTATAATCGGGGCGCCGCTGGAAATTGTAAGCCGTGGTAATCCGGGTTTTCGGATCGTATTTCTTCACAAAGCTTTCCTTGTTCAGAAATGGAAGCAGAAACACGGGCAATTGCAGATTGGCTTCGGCGCCCAGTTCCAGCGTGTTTTTCAACCCGCTCTCGTTCTCCGTAAGGGTTTCAATGGCTCCCTTGAATTTCAGATCGAATATTTCGGCTCCCCGGAACAGGTTTTTGTGCTGGTAAATAAAATTGCCGGCCACGCCCAGGTTTCCCGAAGAATTGGTCCCCTCCACCTCCACCGTATACGACTGGCGTGTCATGGGAGTAAGCTGTATCTGGCAGTTCAGCAGGTAATCATCATCCGGACCGACAGGCCGGTAAGGATCCTCAAAAAACTGGATGTTGATCCCCTTGAAAATACGCAGGGAACTAAGGTGCTCATAGGTATTGTCCACGTCTTCCAGGCGGTACCGGTTCCCTTCCATAATATAATTCGAGCGGGTCACCACCCTGGGGCGGACGGTAAAATCCAAGTCTTTCCCGGTAAAAGGAATCCCCCGGTATACCATGGTATCCAAACCGCTGAAATAGGAATTGTCCCTGGCCAGTGCCTCCACCGGATCAAAATCCATGAATACGGTTACCTGATTGATGCGGTATTTGCGGTGAGGTTCCGTACTGAAACGGGCAGGTGTCACCCTGACCTGATACGGTTTTATTCCCAGGATAATATCCACCTGGTGGTTACCCACCGTGGAATCCACTTCAAAGTAGATGTATTCCTTGCTGAAATTAAAATATCCCCTGTTTTTCAGATAGTTTTCAAGCCGTTGCCTTTCTTCCTGCAGCAGATCCTGTTCATACCGCACCCCGGGTTTCAGAAGGGTCCGAACCGTATCGGCCAGCACAATATCCTTCAGGGTAGGATCTTCGAATTTGTAACGAAGTTCGCGCAGGGTGTAAGGATCGCCGGCATGGATGTGATAGGAAACTATGGCTTTCTGTTTCCTGAAAGTGGCCATATCGGTCACCTCGGCGTTGAAATATCCCTTGTTCCGGATAAACTGCCTGAGCTGGTCCCTTGACAGCTCGCGGAGACGGGGATCATAGATCACAGGAGGTTCTCCGATTTTCCGGAGCCAGTTATGAAACCAGTTGTCTTTCCCGAGATTGGAAAGATTGTACAGACCCAGATGAAAACGCACACCCAGGATTTTTTTGTTGGGATGTTGCCTGATATAACTCCGCAACTGGTACTTTTCAATCTTCCTGTTCTCGAATTTAAGCTTATTTTTGTGAAGCAGGTATTCGTTTTCGGGAATGTATTTCGTAGGATTACATGAGGCAAGGGGAAGAAAGCATATCGCCGCATACCAGAATAACCTGGCCGGAGAAAAGGATGACGTATTTTGGTTACTCCTGTTCAATGGTCGTACGGCAAAAGATGCCATGCAAATATAGATAAAATCAGGGGAGATAAATACATCCCCCGAACCTGCAGCTTCCGAACCATCAAATTACGGACCATGCTGTCGAAAAACAAACAAAAACTGATCCGTTCGCTGCAACAGAAAAAATACCGCGACCGGCACGGACTGTTTCTGGCCGAAGGGTGCAAAATTGTGGAAGAACTGCTGCAGGAAGGAGCCGAAGCCTATATTCTGGCAGGTACCGAAAAATGGATCAGGGAACACAGCCTTCTTCTGAACAACCTGAAAGTAACACCCGACCTGCTCGGTGAAAAAGAAATGAAATCGGTCAGCCTGATGAGCACCCCCCAGGAAGTGCTGGCCGTGTTTCGAAAGCCTGTTTACTCACCCGCCCGGGAAAACGTGGAACAGTCCATTTCGCTGGCGCTTGACAACATTCAGGATCCCGGGAACCTGGGAACCATCATCCGTATGGCCGAGTGGTTCGGCATACACGACATTTTCTGTTCGCCCGGCACGGCAGATGCGTTCAATCCCAAAGTGGTGCAGGCCACCATGGGATCCCTGTTCCGCGTGAAGGTACATTACATACCCCTGGAAGAAGTACTGGAACGTTTTCCTCCACCCGGGCCTCCGCATGTTTACGGCACCTTCCCCGACGGCGATTGTTTGTATGATACCCCTCTTGACTATCGCGGGATCATTGTCCTGGGTAATGAGGGGTCAGGGATTTCTCCGGCATTGCTTCCCCGCATTCACAGGAAGATCAGTATTCCTTCCCACCCGGGATCCGGGCTCGATTCGCTTAATGTGGCCGTATCCGCAGCCGTGGTCTGTGCCGAGTTCAGAAGAAGGCAGAGAAAGGTTAACCGCGGCTGAGCCAGGCATGAACCTTATCGGCCATATTTTGCCCGTCGATGGCCGATGAAAGGATCCCGCCGGCATATCCGGCACCCTCTCCGCAGGGGAACAATCCCTCACACGACACCGAACTATGGTTCCCGGCATCTCTGACCACCCTGACCGGACTGGAAGTGCGTGATTCCACTCCCACCAGTACCGCTTCGCTTGTAATAAATCCCCTCATCTTTTCATCAAAAAGCCGGAATCCCTGTTTCAGCCGTTCACATATAAATGGCGGCAGCCATTCATGCAAGGGGGAAGGCTGCAGGCCGGGAAAATAGGAACACGACGGAAGGGAAACGGATCGTTTGTTTTCCAGAAAATCGGTCAGCCTCTGTGCCGGGGCCTGCTGGGTTTTTCCCCCTTCGAACCAGGCCTGTTTTTCCAGGTTTTCCTGGAATTTCATTCCTGCCAGCACCCCGTGCCGGGAAACGGCAGGGATGTCCTCTTCCGTTATTTCGGTAACTATTCCGGCATTGGCGTAGGGTGAATTCCGGCGCCAGGGCGACATGCCGTTCACCACCACTTCTCCCGGGGAAGTAGCCGAGGGAACGATAAAACCACCGGGGCACATGCAGAAGGAATATACTCCACGTTTTCCAGCCCGGGCCGCCAGGCGGTAAGTAGCTGCAGGCACCCCCGGAATATTCTTAAACCCGTGATACTGAATACGGTCGATCAGTTCCTGGGGATGTTCCACCCGCACCCCTATGGCAAAACCCTTCATTTCCAGCCTGACCCCCTCACGGGCCAGCAGTTCGTATACATCCCTGGCCGAATGAACGGTGGCAAGCACCAGGCAATGCGCATTTATCCTGCCTCCCGGTTCGGTAGTAAAACCAGAAAACCGGCCTGCCATACTCAGCAAACCCGTAAGCCGGGTCTGGTAATGAAATTCTCCTCCATGTTCCAGAATGGTGTTCCTGATCTTTTTGATCACCCCGGGAAGCCGGTCGGTACCAATATGCGGATTCGAGTCGTAGAGGATTTCCGGGGGCGCTCCGTGCCACACCAGGGTTTGCAGTATTTTGCCGATATCACCCCGTTTTTTCGAACGGGTATACAGTTTCCCGTCTGAAAAAGTACCTGCCCCCCCTTCTCCGAAACAATAATTCGAATCGGGATCCACTCGGTGTTCCCTTGAAATGGCTGCCACATCGCGTTTCCGCAAACCCACTTCCCTGCCTCTTTCCAGCAATACCGGCTTTCGGCCCAGTTCCAGCAGCCGCAGGGCACAGAATAAACCGGCGGGTCCCGTACCAACAATATAAACCGGTTCGGCACGATTCACACAGCGATAGCCGGGATGGAAAGGTTCCGGCCGTTCTTCGCCGGAAGCGAACACCCTCAGCCGGTAATGCCAGCGAACGGTCCCCCGGCGCGCATCCAGCGATTTTTGCGCAATCTGAACAAAGGCACCGCTTTCCGGAAAAAGTTTGCCCCTGCGCCGCAGTGCACGGAGGATGGCTTCCTTTTCATCTCCTCCGGCAGGCGGGAGGGTAAGGTTGAATTCACGGGGCATAAGGACAAGAACGGTTATTCAAAATGAAAAGAAAGGATCAGGATATTCGACCTGAGACGGCCGACAGCATTGACATATTCAGGATGTGTGGCATTGGGTTCATCCATCAGGATGTCACGCGTACCGGTAGCCAGCTTCAATTCCGTGGAAAACTTGAAATACCTCAGATAAAAGTCTATTCCGAAACCAATTTCATAATAGATGTCAGAGCGTTTCAGCCTCAGGTACAGGTCCTCCGCGTCATCATATTCCTTTCTGGCAGCCAGGTCAATCCGGTAATTCAGCCCTCCCAGCAGGTAGGGTCTGTAATTGTTGATCCGGGTAGACTTGTATTTCACCACCAGGGGAAATTCCAGGTAGGATGATTCCAGTTTCTGGACGGTTCCCACCTTCTTCCTGTCGGAATAGTACACCAGGTTTCGCTGTCCGAAACCGATCCCCGGCAGGAAGCGCAGGTCGAAATACTCATTCATTCTCAGGTTGGAAACAATATTGATATTGAATCCGGGTTTCAGTCGGTTTACATCGGCAAAAAGGGCGGTATCGAGGTAAGCCGATTCGGAGATCACCGCCCCGAAATCCATGGTATTCAGGCCCACCGTAAATCCGAAATGGAGCGGTTTCTTATCGTAGGCCGGATCATTTTTTACCCGGGAACGCTGGCCCGCAGTATCACACAGGAAAAAGACCAATGCTGTCCAGAAGATGATATGGAATTTCGTTTTCAAGTTCCCGGTCTACCCTCGTAAACAAATAACTGTTTTCATACGGTATTATTATCCTTTCAGGGAAAAAGGCAATGAAACGGCCGGGAATGTCAGGATACAGGGTCTTCCAGGTATTTTTCCAGGGTGGTATCGTAGTATTTTTTCAAATCGCACACAAATCCGAAGGAGATATCGTCCACCCGTATTTCGCCTTTGGTAACATGACCCAGGGCCGAGAACGGAAAATCCTCCTTCAGCATAAAATCGATGAATTCGGTCTCGCGGGTGGGAGCCACGGAAACCACCACCCGGCTCTGAGCCTCTCCAAACAGAAAAGCGTCTTTTCTGATTTCCGCATCGGTAGTAATGTCAAAGCCCAGGCCACGCAACATGCCGCATTCCAGCAGGGCGATAAACAGTCCACCTTCCGAAATGTCGTGTGCAGACATCACCAGGCTGTAGGCAATGAGTTTTTTAACCACCTGCTGCATCCTGTGCTCAAAATCGAGGTTAAAATGCGGAGGGGGCGACTGGGTTACTTTGTGCCAGGAAAGCAGGTATTCAGAGCTGGAGATATCGTTTTGCGATTTCCCCAGAAGAAAGATCATGTGGCCTTTGCTTTTAAAGGCCATGGTCATTTGATTGTTCTTCTCCCTGAGCAGACCCAGCATACCGATGGTGGGGGTGGGATGAACCGGTACTTCCTTCCCGTCGATAACCGACTGGTTGTAAAAACTCACATTCCCTCCCGTAACGGGGGTTTCGAACTTTTTACAGGCTTTTCCCATGCCTTTCACTGCCTGCACAAACTGCCAGTAAACCTCGGGATTGTATGGATTCCCGAAATTCAGGCAATTGGTAATGGCCATGGGTTCCCCACCCGAACACACAATATTCCTGGCTGCTTCGGCCACGGCAATCTGGGCTCCGATGTAGGGATCCGCATGTACATACCTTGCGTTGCAATCGACCGTGAGCGCCAGGGCCGTATGGGTTCCCTTGATATCGACCAGCCCTGCATCACATGGAAAATTGGTGGACAGATTATTGGTCCGTACCATAGTATCGTACTGGTGGTATACCCACTGTTTGGAAGCAATATTGGGGTTCCTGACCAGGGCATAGGCCACTTCTTTCAGGTCGTCCGGTTCAGGTACGGTGTCAATGGAGAACTTGCGGTATTCTTTTATATAGGCAGGTTCCCGGGTTTCACGCTCATATACGGGAGCTCCTCCACCCAGTACCAGCGATGAAGCCGGGACATCGGCCACCGGCTTTCCATGCCAGGAAAAAATCAACCTGTCTTCGGGAATAACTTCCCCAATGATCTCACAACTCAGGTCCCATTTGTCGAAAATGGCTTCCACCTCCTTTTCCCTGCCCTTTTTCACCACCACCAGCATCCTTTCCTGTGATTCCGACAACAGGATTTCAAACGGTTCCATATCTTCCTGCCTGAGAGGGATCCGGTCCAGATCAATCCGCATACCGCACTTTCCGCGGGCCGACATTTCAGAGGTAGAACAGATGATCCCGGCGGCTCCCATGTCCTGCATCCCCACCACGGCACCGGTGCGGTTCAGGTCAAGAGTAGCCTCGAGCAGAAGTTTCTCCTGGAACGGATCACCCACCTGCACGGAAGGAAGATCTTCTGCCGAATTTTCGGTTATATCGGCCGAGGCGAAAGTAGCCCCGTGGATACCGTCCTTTCCTGTAAGCGATCCCACAATGTACACGGGGTTGCCTTTCCCCCGGGCCGTAGCCGAGATCATTTCCCCCTTTTTGAGGATCCCCACCGACATAGCATTGACCAGGATATTGGTGCGGTAACAGGGGTCGAAATACACTTCCCCACCCACCACGGGCACACCAAAAGAATTCCCGTAATCGCCGATGCCCTGCACCACCCCGCGCATCAGCCACTGGGTACGGTCGAGATGGATCTCCCCGAACCGCAAGGAATTCAACTGCGCAATGGGCCGGGCACCCATGGTAAATATATCGCGATTGATGCCTCCCACGCCGGTAGCAGCCCCCTGATAGGGCTCAATGGCACAGGGGTGATTGTGCGATTCTATTTTAAAGGCACAGGCCAGATCATTCCCTATATCCACCAGCCCGGCGTTCTCCTCACCCGCTTCTGCCAGGAGATGCTTTCCCTTGCGAGGCAGTGTTTTCAGCCATTTGATCGAATTCTTGTAAGAAGCATGCTCCGACCACATGACCGAATAGATACTCAGTTCGGTAAAATTCGGTGTACGGCCCAGGATTTCCCTGATCCGCTGATATTCCTCCCGGTTGATTCCCAGTTCGCCGGCGGTTTGTTCATTCACTTTTTGAGCAGGCATATGTAAGGCTTTAGTATACCGAAGCAAATATAATCAACAATATGCTGAATCGGAGAAACCTGCCTGGAAATTTCCCCCGGATATTCCAGGGAAGCCTTTTGGGTACAGGCCTTACGGAGAAGTCCTTTTTTTTCTCTATTTTTATCCGTTCGGAATAAAAACAGCGACCATGAACAAAGGAAAAGAAACGGTATGGATCACCGGAGCCTCCGCCGGAATTGGGATGGAAACCGCCCTCCTTCTGGCAGAAACCGGATACCAGCTCATTCTTTCTTCCAGAAGAAAAAAACAGCTGGAAGACCTTTCGGAAAAAATACTTCGCCGATACGGGACGTCGGTGCAGGTAGTTCCTCTCGATGTTACGGAAAGGAAAGAAGTGGAAAAGGCGGTCAGGGGCCTTCCGGAAGACTGGGCTCAGGTAGATATCCTGATAAACAATGCCGGCCTGGCAGCAGGTCTTGATCATCTTCAGGAAGGAGATATAAACGACTGGGAACGGATGATCGACACCAACATCAAAGGCCTGCTGTACATGACCCGCAGCCTGCTTCCCGGAATGGCGGAACGGGGGCGTGGACATGTGGTCAACCTGGGTTCCATTGCCGGAAAGGAAGTTTACGAACGCGGCAATGTGTACTGTGCCACCAAGCATGCGGTAGATGCGCTTTCAAGGGCCATGCGTATCGATCTGCTTGGCCGAGGGATCAGGGTGACCAACATTGCTCCCGGACTGGTGGAAACGGAATTCTCCCTGGTACGGTTCAAGGGCGATACCCGAAAAGCAAAGGATCCTTACCGGGGCATGACTCCCCTGGGTGGAAGAGATGTAGCGGAAGCCATCCTGTTTGCCATTACCCGTCCGCCCCATGTGTGCATTAACGACCTGGTCATCACACCCACCGCACAGGCCAATTCATTCTATGTGAAAAGAAATTCCTGAAAACCTTTTCTCAGGGGAGGAATCCCTGTTTCCTGAGCAGTTCAAGGAGTTTACCGGAAAAGAATTCATTGTCTTTCCTGGTGTAACGCAGGTCGGTAAAGATCTGGGCCAGGGTAGGTTTATTGTTGATTTCCAGCAGCTTCCTGGTAGCATCGAGAGATTCCTTTTCGCGGTAAAGCCGGTCAATCCGCTGCGGGTCATAATCTTCGTATTTTTCCCTGTGCACCACTGCCTCCAGAGGCAATCGGTCGGTCAGCCCGGGATTCTCTGCCGGATACCCCATGACAATAGCGGCTACCGGAATAACACCATCAGGCAGGTCCAGAATCCCGATGAGCCGGTCGGCATTATAAACGGCGGTTCCCAGGTAACATATTCCAAGGC
>DQWH01000121.1 GCA_011042635.1 Bacteroidota bacterium
AAAAAGGGAGGGATTGTTCTCCCTTTTTTATTTCATATCCCCAAGTGAATCAGAAAGGGGGCAAACGATTATTCCATGCCTGGAAAAATGGAATTGTTATTTTAAATAAATACTGGGTATCAGACCGTTAGAAATATAAACATACCGGTTCACTATTTGTAAAACAGGTATGGACATTTATACAAGAATAAAAAACATTTGTGTAAGCAGACAAGAAAAATTAGCTGGAAATTGGAAATACGTTTTATTGCATTAGCCGGTAAAACATTTCTTTACTCTAAACAAAAAACCTGACCTATGAGAAAAACCTTTTCAAAAAAACACGACAAGATCTGTTCTGTATCAGCCTGTCCGTCTCTTTCAGGATAGGTTGTCCGATAGTGTGGCCACATGGCCATAATTATATGGTCACGTTCAGCACAATTTCTTTCCTTAATAATAAACAGAATAGAATATGTTTACTCGGTTATAAAACAAAAAACAATTCAATGTCTATGAAAAGATTCATTTATGCTCCAACAGGGGCTGTTCCAAAGTTATCGAAAAGGATGATGCTTGGAACATTGTTTTTCGCATTTCTCTTTCTTTGCCAGGTCATTGTGAATGCGCAGGAAAGGGAGGTGAGAGGGAGAATAACCGATCAGGACGGCAATCCGATTCCCGGAGTGACTGTTCTGATCAAGGAAACCACACAGGGGACCATTTCAGATGCTGAAGGCTATTATTCTATTGTATGTGAGCCGGATGATATTCTGGTGTTCTCCTTTGTGGGAATGGAAACCCGGGAGATTGCCGTGGGAAACCGGACAGAGATCAATGTGGAGATGCGTCCGACAGAAGAAGAGCTGGAAGAGGTGGTGGTGGTTGGATACGGTGTTCAGAAGAAAGAGACGCTGGTTGGTGCGGTATCCCAGGTAAGCGGTGACAGGCTGGCTGAAGTGAAAGTCGGCGGCAGTGTGGAAAGCACCCTGCAGGGCCAGCTGCCCGGCCTGGTGGTGGTGATGCAGGACCCCACACCCGGTGAGGAAGCCAACTCCATCACCATGCAGATCAGGGGTAGTGCCTCCATGGGAAGCAACCGGCCCCTGGTGCTGGTCGACGGAGTAGAGCGTTCCTTCTCCAACCTGGACCCGAATGAGATCGCATCCATATCCATTCTGAAGGATGCTTCTGCTACGGCAGTGTATGGTGTGAAAGGGGCAAACGGTGTGATTATAGTGAATACCAAGCGGGGACGAAAAGGAGCTGTTCAGCTCGAGTTTTCCTCGCTGACCTCGGTAAAAAGTCCTACCCGCCTGCCCGAATACATGAATGCCTATGAAACCCTCAAGCTGAGGAATGAAGCCTACAAAAACGACGGGAAATGGGATATGTTGATTTCCGATGAAGCGCTGGAGCATTACAGGACAAAGGACTCGCCGTATCTGTATCCGGATTTCGACTGGATGGATTTTTATTTCAAAACGGCCGTAGACCAAAACTACAACCTGAATGCCAGGGGGGGTAACAATTTTGTGCAGTACTTTGTATCGGTGGGGTATCTGAACGAAGGCGACGTGTATGACGTGGGTGACGTTTTTCCCTATGATTATGACAAAAAGAATGCACACTACTGGCACAACCGGTACACCTTCAGGAACAACCTGGATTTCAACCTGACGGAAACCACCGATCTTACCATTAACATGGGAGGGAATCTCAAGGTATGGAACAAGCCTGAGGACTATTATACCCAGGAAACCTGGTTTGAGTCGGTGACCACCATGCCGTATTATCCGGAAGAAGCCCTGCAGCAGTTCCCTGACACCCTGATTCCTTATAATCAGGAAGGCATCAGGCCTTTCATAAAGCCCGAGCAGGGGCAGATCAGGCTGATGTGGACAGGGGGTCGTGGGTTTCACCGTTACAAAAGCAACGAAATCACTTCGGATGTGCGCCTGACACAGCGCCTGGACTTTCTGACCGAAGGCCTGTCGGCTTCCGTAAGATATTCCTATACCGGGAATGTTCAGTACCGGCAGAGATTTTTCCTGAGCGATTACCTGGGCTACTACCTGAACCCGGCCGATTCCAGCTGGACACGGTATGATTTTAACGGAAATGTCAATTTCGACAAGCCCCAGCCCAAGCTGGACGTTTCACGTTCGGAAACTCTTCGGGGCTCGTTCAGGAGCCATTATTACAGTGCCCAGTTGAATTACGAGAGGACTTTCGGGCTGCATGACGTGGCGGCGCTGGGTGTTTTCAGCCGGCGTGAAAGCCAGTCGGGCTCCAGCTTTCCATCTTATGAAGAGAACTGGGTTGGGAGACTTACCTATAATTATAATCAGAAATATCTGTTTGAGGCCAGCGTGGCTCATACCGGCTCGGAAAAATTTGCTCCGGGCCTGCGTTTCGGGACATTCCCGTCGTTCTCCGTGGGATGGGTTCTGTCGGAGGAGGATTTCTTCAGGCAGGCGCTTCCCTGGATGAATTTCATGAAACTGAGGGGATCGTGGGGTAAGGTAGGAAGTGATGCGGGGATAGCTCGCTGGTTATATATATCAGAGTACACCGAATCAGGCGGATCGATCGGTTTCGGTTATCCCATGAACTACTATCCGTTCATCAGCGAAGGGGCTATTCCGGTGACCGATGCCACCTGGGAAGAGGCCATCAAACGGAACGTGGGGATTGAAACCGGGTTCTGGCAGAACCTGATTACCCTGAACGTGGACCTTTACAATGAATCGCGCGTGGGTATTCTGCAATCGCGCCGCTCTGTTCCCGCATGGGTGGGTGTGAGTTCCATTCAGGGGAACCTGGGAGAGACGAAAGCCCATGGGCTGGAAGTGGAACTGGGCGTGAACAAGATGTTTTCAAACGGAATGTTCTTCCGGCTGCACGGCATTCTCAGCGCCAGTGAAAGCCGGGTGGTATTCTACGACGAATCGGAAACGGTACCCGAAAACCTGAAAGCCGAAGGCAAACCGGTGGGACTGGCCCAGAGGATGAACTATTATACTCCCACGATGGGTGTTCAGTGTATCGGATTCTACCAGGACTTTGACGAACTCTTCATGTATCCGCTGGCCAGCGGGCCCCAGCCGATTGTGGGCGATTTCAGGTATCTTGACTACAACGGCGACGGTACGGTGAACAGCCAGGACCGGGTGGTTTCCACCCATCCTTTTGTACCGGAAGTAACCTGGAGCTCAAGTCTGGAAGTAGGTTACAAGGATCTTTCCCTCAGGGCCGATTTTTATGGAATCAGTTCGGCACAGTTCCCCATGCGGCAGGGAGGTATGTTCTATCTCTATCCCTTTACACAGAACAAGGACAATGCCCTGCTCGTGCATGAGGACCACTGGACCCCTGAAAACCGGGATCCCCTGTATCCTGCCGTTCATTCCCTGGCTACCGACCAGTACAACTACCAGATCAACAGCTTCAGTATTCTGGAAGCGCGGTATACCAGGCTGAGGAACCTTTCGCTGAGCTACAGGCTGCGGGATAACCGGTTCCTGGAGTCGATCGGGGTCAAAGCCGCGAACTTTACTCTTACGGGAACAAACCTTTTCACCTGGACTCCCTACTGGCTGGGTGGAGATCCGGAAGGTTTCAACATGGGGGTGGACTTCGGTGCCTATCCCATGATGAAGCGTTTCAACTTTGAGGTAAAACTGATCTTCTAATGCTAACCCGTTAAAAAAATGACAATGAAAAGAATAACATACCTTTTGATAGCAATGGCCCTGGTATTCCAGGGTTGTGAGGAATACCTCGACAAGGTGCCGGAGTCTGCGGGTATGACGGAAGAGGATGTTTTTACCGATTATCTGAATTACAGGAAGTTTGAAGACCGAATGTACAAAGATATGGTAGATCCCCTCCATCAGTTCGATTATACGCAGATAGCCGCACTCTGTGATGAGGGATACAATACTTCCGACTGGGAAACCATGCCGATAGCCCAGGCAGGTGACTGGCTGCGCTCTTACAATACCGGACAGGCGCTGCAGTTTTATGCCGTGTGGAATGGCTGGGAAAGCATCCGGATTGCGAATATATCCATTCAGAATATCCCGATGCTGGAGGAAAGCGGAAATGCCACGCAGGAACAGATCAATCGGCTGAAGGGACAGGCTCATTTCATGCGGGCCTGGTACTATTTCGAATTCCTGAGAAGGCAGGGAGGCATGCCCTATATTACCCGGCCGCTGAAGGGAACAGACAATTTTGCACTTCCCAGGCTATCGTATCATGAAACGGCCATGAAAATTGCTGCCGACTGTGATACGGCCGCTTCCCTTCTGCCGCTTCAATGGGATATGGCCAATATGGGCCGTCCTACCCGGGGGGCCGCCATGGCCCTGAAGGCATCCACCCTGCTGTTTGATGCCAGTCCAACGAACAATCCCTCTAATGAAACATCGCGCTGGGAAGCTGCTGCCGAAGCAGCCTGGGATGTAATTGAACTGGCCCGGACTACAGGGATATACAAACTGGTGGAATCGAAAGGAACCGATGAGGTAAGTTATATGACCCCGGGAGGAGTGGAAACCATCACGTATCCCAGTGGCTTTGACAGCATTTTCATGTACACACCTTATAATGATGAGATCATCTGGGAGTTCTATGCACGGGTAAACAACGGGGGCACACACAACCCGTTTACCGTAGCCAGTCTTTCCTCCCCGAGCATTATTCAGGGCTTCAGTCCCTCACAGAACATTGTGGAAATGTTTGAAACCGCCAACGGTCTTGCTATTGAAGACGATTCAAATTTTGATCCCCAGGATCCCTGGATTGACCGTGACCCCAGGTTTTATCATTCCATTTTGTTCAATCAGGAGAGATGGACCAGCAGAACCGACCTTTACCTGGAGCTGTGGGAAGGTGGAAGCGAACGGCTCAATGAACCCCATTACAGCAAAACGGGTTACCTGGCCCGTAAATTCTGGGGCAAGAACGTGGATTCTTGGTCAGGTGCCCCGGCTCCGTATACCCATAGCATCTTTTTCAGGTATGCTGAAATCCTTCTGATGTATGCCGAGGCTGCCAACGAAGTGGGTGGTCCGAACCATGTGATCTCAGGAGCCGACATGTCGGCCGTAGATGCGGTGAATATGGTAAGGGCCCGTGTGAACATGCCGGGAGTGAATGCTATGTATCTGGGAAACAAGAATAGTTTCCGTGAAAGGATCAAGAATGAGCGGGCTGTGGAACTCTACCTGGAAGGAAAACGATTTTTCGATCTGTCGCGGTGGGGTGATGCACACAAAATGGCACACAGGGCCATTTACGGTATTTCTCTTACCGAGGATCTGACCAAACCGACCGGCTATATTATCAGCCGGACAGTTGACCCGGTGTTTGTGCTGACATTTGAGCAGAAGCATTACAGGTGGCCCGTTCCTACACAAGATGCCCTTATGTTTGAAGAATTTGAACAAAATCCCGGCTGGTAAGCCTGATCTGAAAATAAAAGGTGCTAACAACTGAAAAACAAAGAATTATGAATATAATAAAAAATCTGTTGATCTTTATGGTGCTTCTTGCCATGCAGGGTTTCGGGTCTCTGAATGCCCAGGAAGCGCTTACGACCACTGTTACAGGTCGGGTGGTTGATGAGTCGGGCCAACCCCTTCCGGGAGTTGTGGTGAAATCCTTCAATCTGAAGAACACAGTCCTGACCGATGCCGCAGGAGAATTCTCCATACAGGCAACCGCCGCTGAAACAGACCATATCGTGGTTTCCGAAACGGGGTATAATTTGCTGGTTTATTCCGTAATTCCCGGACAGGAAGTCCCCGACGAGCTCTCTCTGATAAAAACCAGGACCATTGATCCGCGGAATGAGGTATCGCTGCCCTATGGTTCATTATCCAGCGACCGCTCCGTGGGCGCGGTGAGTGTGATCAGCGGGGAAGAGTTGGAATCCTTCCCGGCCGACAATCTGCTGGAAGCGCTCATGGGACGGGTTCCGGGACTGGTTATTAACCAGTACGATTATATGCCCGGCAGGGAATCGCTGGGTGCCTACATACGGGGACTGGGGGCTGCCGTATACATTGACGGCGTTGCCAGGGACCTTACCGGTTTGAATGCCTCTGATGTAGAACGGGTGGAAGTGCTGAAGGATCTTTCCGGCCGTGCTGTACTCGGTCTTTCGGGTGCCGGCCCGGTGATCTGGATCACTACCAAGAAAGGGAATCAGTATAACAGGAAAATATCGGTTTCGGCCGAATACGGTTTCAGAAATCCGACTGCCCTGCCCAAATACCTGGATGCGTACAACTATGCTACCTTATATAATGAAGCCAGGGAGAACGACGGGCTGAGTCCGAGGTATACGCAGGAAGAACTGGATGCCTATCGTAACCAGAGCAATCCTGTAAGATATCCGGATGTGGATTATTACGATCTGTATGTGAAAAATTCGGCTCCGTTCTCCAGAGGCAATATCAGCTTCGAGGGAGGGGATGAAGGAGTAAATTATTACTCTGCATTTAACTACCTGACATCACAGGGCCTGGAATCCGTTGGGGAACTGTCGAAAAATGAAAGGTACAAATTGCTGGGGAATGTGGATATCCGTCTTAATGATTTCATGAGACTGGGAGTCAATATTTCCGGTTCACTGAACAACCAGCGGTTTCCCAACCAAGGAGGCGGATCGGGCGTTTTCAACATGTTCGATATCCTTTCCCGGTATCCTGCCAATGCCCATCCGGTGTATTTCGGCGATAAGCTGATTATCAGCGATAATTACCCGGTGAATGTAACCAATGAGCTGAAACATTCCGGCTTTGCCGAGGGGAAAATTCTGAATGCCCAGAACTCTGCCAACCTCGCCATCGATCTGAATGACGTGGTGGAAGGGCTCACCCTGGATGCCCGGGCATCGTTCGATGTGATGAATTACATCATTCACACGAAAGGGGGAACCGAAGCCCTGTACCGGCTGGAAAGAACAGGTACCGGAGCCGATACGGCCATCCTGGTTGTTCCGAAGGAAGTGGATGTGGATATGAGCGTTGGGAACAATACGGTGGACCGTCGTACCGAGGCCATGACCTCGCTGAACTACGAAAAGGAATCGGGAAAACATTCCCTGCTTCTGAATGCCATATATTATATGGCACTGCATGAGTGGAGGGTAACTTCGGGCGATTATCAGCCTGAAAAATTGCAGGATCTTTCTCTCAGGGCCAATTACAATTTTGACAACAAATACACCCTGGAGGCCGATCTTTCCTACACGGGAAGCATGAGAATGCCGAAGGGAGACCGGTTTACACTCTTCCCAACCGTGGGAGCCGCCTGGATAGTCAGCAACGAGAGCTTTCTCAGCGAGAGTAACCTGATTGACTACCTCAAGCTGCATACCTCTTTCGGTGTGATGGGAATAGGGAACTTCTACCTGGAGGGATACAACCCCTATTATCTTTTCCAGACCCTCTGGAGCTCTGCCGGATCGTGGAGGCCGGGTATTCCCGGAAATTATGCGGATGCTGCCAGTATCTATACCATTCTGCAGCATGAATCAACCGACTTCGTACTTCCCAAAAGAAGGTATTTCAATGCGGGAGTACAGGGGCAACTGCTTGAAAAATCCCTTACTTTCGAATTGAATTATTTCAATGAGTATAATTACGACAAGATCTCGAACCGCCTGTATTCCCTTCCTTCCCTTGTTGGAACGGAATTCCTTCCGGCTGCCAATTACGGAGAAGACAAGCGCTGGGGATTCGACGGTATGGTACAGTATTCGGGAAGCATTGGAGATTTCCGTTACTCGGCCGGCCTGAACGCTCTGTACATCAGGGGAAAGTACCTGGTAGTGGATGAGCTTGTTTCACTGGAAGAATACCGCAAGCTGGCCGGAAAGGACATGGATCTTTTCTGGATATACAATGCCGAAGGGCTTTATCAGAGCGAAAGCGAAATTACCTCCCGAAATGTTCCACAGGCCTGGGGAGATGTCAGGCCGGGGGATATCCGCTATGAAGATAAAAATGATGACGGAACGGTGGATGAAAAGGATGTGTATACTCCCGGAGCACATAGCCCCCGCCTGTACTATGGGCTGAATCTGAACCTGAGCTACAAGCAGGTAAGCCTGTTCATTACAGGGCAGGGAGTGGCCGACGGAGATGTGCTTCTGTCATCCGACAGGTATTTCAGGATCAACGGAACCAGCCAGAATTATTCGGAGCTGATGCTCGACCGGTGGCCCGTGACCGATGAGTTCCCGCGGCTTACCACCACGTCGAACAACAACGTGCAGAACTCCACATTCTGGGTCAGAAATGCAGCCTATTTCAAGATCAAGAATGTGGAACTGAGCTACCGGTTGCCGACCAATGTCTCGCGCAGCCTTTCCATAGCCGATGCCCGCGTCTTCCTGCGGGGGACCAACCTGCTGGTTCTTTCCGGCCTGAATGAATACGGCGTGGATCCTGAAAATCTTAATGCGGGAATTACCGGATACCCTGTATTCAGAACCTATACTGCTGGCGTATCGTTTAGTTTTTAATACAATATAAACCGAAGTTATGAAGCGAATAATCTTAATATGTTGGGCAATAGCGATGGTGGCAGTCGCCTGCGACTATCTCGAACCCAGGCCCATTCAGCACCTCAGTACAGAGGAGATGCTGGAAGCAGCTGATTACGGCGAGGGATTGCTTTCCACGGCTTATCGGAACTTGTATCCTTCCTATGATATTAATTCCGAATATTACACCGACAATGCAGTGCCTTCCCTGGCCGGAACCAACCTCCTGGCCCTGGGAGGTTGGACGGTGGAAAACAACCCCATAGGAAGCTGGGATCACTGGTATAACTCCATCAACTACTGCAACCATTATCTGGAACTGGGTGGTGATTTGCTTTACAGCGTATCCGACCCGGTTCTGAACAAAACCCTGCAGAAAAACCGCCGGGGCGAAGCATTTTTCCTGAGGGCCTGGTACCACTGGAAGCTTCTTCAGACATACGGAGGTTATGCCGACGGGGAATCGGAAGCGCTGGGTATCCCCATTGTTACCAAATCGTTAACAACAGAGGATGAGCTGGATCTCCCGCGTGATACCTACGAAGATGTGGTAGCCCAGATTGTGGAAGACCTGGATTCTGCCATTGCCGTGCTGCCCCTGATGTATAACGGGGCAAGTCAGACCGACAATATCTCCAACCGGGGAAGGGCTTCGGGACTGGCTGCCATGGCCCTGAAGGCACGCGTATACCTGTATGCCGCCAGTCCGGCGTACGGACCGTCTACTACTGATCTGTGGGAGCGTGCCGCCGAAGCCGCCTATGAAGCCATCGAAGCTTCCGGCGGATTGAGCGACCTGTCCCCGTATAGCAATTTCAACGATTTCAACGATTTCGACCATATCTGGATACAGCCTCCGTATTCGTCCAATGCGCTTGAAAATACCCATTATCCTCCATCGTTATACGGTGACGGAGCCTGTAACCCTTCACAGAACCTGGTGGATGCTTTTCCGGCCAAAGACGGGTATCCTGTGGATGAAAGCTCCGCGTTTGATCCGGATAATCCCTATTCCAACCGCGATCCCCGTTTCGAACAGTTTATCTTTTACAACGGTGATAACTACAACGGAACCTATATCCGGACCTACCAGGGAGGGCCCGATGCACCCGGCGGTCTGTCGCAGGAAGGAACCCGGACCGGTTATTACATGAAAAAGCTGCTGAGCCGGAATGTGCGTCTGACTCCCGGCGATGTCACAAGCGATTATAAATACTTCACCTATCTGAGCCGGGCCGAACTGTACCTGAACTTTGCCGAGGCTGCCAACGAAGCGGTGGGACCTACCGATGCCAGCCTGGGTTATTCCGCCAGGGATGTGTTGGCCAGGGTAAGGCAACGGGCCGGCATTGATTCCGACCCATCTGCCTCGGGATACCAGGATCAGTATCTGGACGACCAGGCAGCGGCCGGGAAGGAGGCTTTCAGGGAACTGGTGCATAACGAGAGAAGGATCGAACTCTGTTTTGAAGGACACCGGTTCTGGGATATCAGAAGGCTGAACGAGCCTCTGAACCACACCGTCAAGGGGGTTGAAATTGCAGAGGATCCGGACCCGCCGGCGCCGGAAGTGTCTAACATTGCCCTGGAGTCGGAGGCTTCTGCCGATTATGTTTCCCGATGGTCAAAGCTTTCATACATCAATAACGGAACCACTTCGCTGCCTGCTTTCCACAACTGGTACAGTGGCGGGCAATGGAGATATGTACAGTATGATTTTCCCTCCTATTTCAAGGTTCCGGGGGAAAGTAATACGTATTCCATTGACAGCGTGGTAGTTTACTGGTGGGAAGAATGCCCTACCTGCGGAGTACAGTATCCTGACAGCACGTATCTCGAAGTATGGGATGAAGGTGCAGGTGATTGGGTGGAAGTATGGAGTGACCTTGACGGAATTACAGAAGAATACTGTCCGATCGTTTTCAATCCGGCCGTCCAGACCAGCCGGATGCGTCTGAACTTCCGGGATAATGCCTCATGCGGTATCCGGGAATGGGAAGTATACGGAGCGCAGATCGAACCGGCCGCATTTGAATACGAGGTGGTGAATGTGGAAAATCATACATTCCAGGATCACATGAGATATGTGCCCCTGCCATACTCGCAGACTCTGCTGATGAGTAACCTTAAGCAAAACAGCGGATGGTAGAAAAGTTTCTCAATATGTTAATTTCAAAAAACAGAGATATGAAAAATACGGTTATTATCTTGATTCTGGTTGGCCTCTTTACCGTCAGCTGTTACGATGAGTTCAGGAATGACTTTCCCTACACGACGGTAGCCTTTTCAACCGCCACCGGAGGATTGACCACCCAGGGAGAGCTGGGCCGGACCGTGGTCATGGGAGAGGGACTGAAACTCGATTTCGGTGTATACATTGCAGGCCTGCTGGAGAATGACCAGGAATGGTGGGTGGATTTTATGATCGATCCGTCCCTGCTTAACGGAACCCCGTATGACCTGATGCCCGGTGATTATTATACCCTCAGCAACGACAGCAGGATCACCATACCAAAAGGCGAATACGTGGGGAAGATCACCATTACCATTGATTCCACCAGGTTTGTAAACGATTCCAGGGCTTCGGGTTATAACCTGGCCCTGCCAATCCGGCTTACCGATACCAATGCCGATTCACTTCACTCAACCCAGAGTACAAAGATACTGGTCATTAAGTACATCAATTCCTATGATGGGTATTATGATCAGACGGGCACCTATGAGACAGTTACTGACGCGAGTGAACTGATCGGTAGCGGATCGATCGACAATGTGATCAAAATGTCCACGGTTATGCTGGATACCGTACAGGCCAACGGGATGATCTACATCGGGGCTGATTATCGGGTGAAGTATGCCGTAAATCCGGATAATACGGTCTATCTGGAAAAAACGCCTGTTGGAGAACCTGAAATCATCAACCTGGCCATGACGGCTGCGTTGTCGACCGATTATGTGAGTCCGTGGGAAAATATCGAGGCCATACGGGATGGTTATGAACCTTCCAGCTCGACGGATAAAGGCCCGGGTGCATACGGAAACTGGTATAGCGGAGGTGAGTGGAGATGGGTGCAGTGTGAATGGCCCGACCTGTATTATATCAGCCAGTCGGATGTATACTGGTGGACGGACGGAGGCGGAATTCAAATCCCAACGGAGAGTTACATTGAATACTGGAATGTTGATACAGAACAGTGGGAGCTTGTCCCCAACCACAGTGGCTTCGGTGTTAATCCGGATATGTACAACATTACCACTTTTGATCAGGTGCTGACCAATAAGATCAGGATCCACATGCGGCATGATGTGGAATCCTGCGGTATTCTGGAATGGAAAGTGTGGGGATACATGGCTGCGGTTAATCCCGAGCAGGCCCGGATCTCTTCTGTTACACCCACGGGTGAATGTGTCTGGGACCCGGAAACCAGCACATACCATCTGGAGTACCGGATCGATTATGAGGGCATGGATTATCATACCAATGTGAGCACACAGCTGGTGTGGAGGAACCGCATCAGGGACGGAGTGAACGAGTGGAGAAGGTAACGCATTTAGTGGATTACTATGCTCAGGAAGGACTGCAGTGCAGTCCTTCCTGTAGCCTTCTCAGGCATAAAGAGAATACCAATAAATATTCTGTGAAAGGATAAAATCTTCAGCCGGTACTTTGTCATCGTGATACAGAATCTCCTCCCCGCGTATTATCCCGTATTCCGGGAATGCGGACGGTATGTGTCACCTGGAATGAATTTTGGGATTACCGATAATTAATATTAATATATATCATGATGAAAATGTATATATGTAAGTATTTACGAAGAATTTTATCCTGTCAGTCTGCAGTTGCCTTTCTGGTTTTCCTTTTGATGATAAGCGGGACAGATGCCCAGATCAGAATATCCGACAGCATTCCGCAGTATCTTTTCAGTGATTTCGCCACCGGTGTGGTAGTGAAAAAAAACGGGGAGAAAATAATTGCTTCCCTGAATTACAATGTCATAACGGAGGAGATGATCTTTCGGGAGAAGGGCCGGTACCTGGCACTGTCGGGAATTGATGAAATCGATTCGGTGTATCTGAACAATATGGTCTTTATGCCTGCCGGAAATGCCTTTTATGAACTGGCCGTGGACGGGCCCGTTAAGCTTTTTGTCCAGTTTTCCGGAACAGTGAGAGTGGAAGGAGAAGAAGTAGGGTACGGTTCCACTTCCCAGACCAGCCGGGTCAGGTCGCTCAACACCCTGGTCAACAGCGGTGCCGTATATAGTATGGACCTGCCGGAAAATCTGCTTATGTCACGGCATATAACTTACTATGTGGAATACGGCGGCAAAAGGAAACGTTTTGTGAACGAGAGGGCCTTTCTGCGAAATTTCCGGGATTACAGGGAGAACCTGGAGGAATATATTGAGGAAAATAATATCCGGTTCGACCGGTACAATGATGTAGTAAAACTGGTGCAATTCCTGAACTGTATATACGGGGATCACTGAACCAGAAAAGAAGGAAATGGCAAAGCAGGAGCAGATCAAGTCAGATAAATGCCGTTACACCCGATTTTTATACTGTGTAACTGACATTTTCACTTCCCGGACATTCAGTACCAGAATAACGAAATCGGAAGTATATGTTTCTCCGATACCCCGTTTCCTGAAAACAGGAAGATCATCACAAACCTTGCAGGTAAATGATCTGAGCGGATATTTCATTGAAAAACTGAATGAATCCAATCAGCATATGATAATATTTTCATAATAGAATAAAAAAACATAAAAATGAAACAGCAATTATCTCAAGGTTACAACATGTATGGAATGGCCGGATGGGCAGGATTTTCACTACTGATGCCACTGGGCTTGTTATCTTGTTCTTCTGCTCCGGAAAACACACATCCGAATATCATTCTGATTATGGCCGATGATATGGGTTTTGCCGATCTGGGTTGTTACGGCAGTGAAATACACACTCCCAATCTGGACCGTTTGGCAGAAAACGGGATCAGATTCTCCCGGTTTTATAATGGCGCCCGGTGCTGTCCAACCAGGGCAAGCCTGCTGACCGGATTATATGCCCATCAGGCGGGCATAGGAAGCATGACTGACGACTGGGGGCATGAATCGTACCGTGGCGACCTGAACAACCGGTGCGTGACCCTGGCCGAAGCGCTCGGAAGTTCCGGCTACGCTACCTATATGGCCGGCAAGTGGCATGTAACCGGACATCTGGGTTACTGGAGCGGTAACGAGGAAAAAATGTCAAAGCATAACTGGCCCCTGCAGAGGGGATTCGATCGTTTTTTCGGGACGATTATCGGGGCTGGCAGCTATTATGATCCGGTCACCCTGGTCAGGGATAATGAACCGGTGGATCCCGATAAGGATGAATTCTACTATACCGATGCCATCAATGATCATATGGTGGAATTTATCAACGAACACATTCAATCGGGCAACGATGCCCCGTTTTTCGCATATGTTGCCCACGTAGCTCCCCACTGGCCCCTGCATGCACTGCCCGAAGATATCGAGCGGTATGACGGGGTGTATGATAAAGGATGGGATGAAATTCGCAGGAAAAGGTTTGAAAGAATGAAACAAATGGGCCTGGTAAATGAAGATATTGAGCTTACACCCCGTGATCCGAGAGTCCCCCGATGGGAGGATGAGGAGAACAAAGAGTGGAGAATACGGGCCATGGAGGTATATGCGGCCCAGATCGAACGGATGGACAGGGGTATCGGACGTATCATCGGAGCGCTTGAAAAGAACGGAATACTGGATAATACCCTGATCGTTTTTCTGGCCGATAACGGGGGTTGTGCGGAAGTGGTGAAAGAAGGATGGACAGGGATGTTTATTTCCCAGGAAACAAGGGATGGCAGGCCTGTGCATGTGGGGGATGATCCGGAATGTATGCCGGGACCCGAAGAAACCTACCAGAGTTACGGCATTGGCTGGGCAAATGTGTCGAATACCCCGTTCAGGCTATATAAACATTTCAGTCACGAAGGTGGTATATCCTCGCCCATGATCATGCACTGGCCTGATGGAATCGAAAGCAAAGGGGAATGGAGGCGCCATCCCTCTCATATCATCGATTTGATGCCAACTTTCCTGGATGTTGCCGGGGCGGAATATCCGGAACGGTTTAACGGACAGGAAATTCTCCCGCTGGAAGGTCAGAGTCTGATACCTGTGATCAAACAGGACAGGGTGGAACGCGATGGCCCTCTTTTCTGGGAACACGAAGGAAACCGGGCGGTGCTCAGCGGTAAATGGAAACTGGTACAGCGGCACAACCGGGATTGGGAGTTGTTCGACATGCTTACCGACCGCACAGAAACAACCGATCTTTCGGATGAAATGCCTGAAAAAGTTGCAGAGCTGAAAGCCATGTACGAAGAATGGGCTGAACGGGCAGGAGTATTGCCATGGCCGGCTTATAAGTACATACGGGATAATAAGCTGGATGAAGATGCAAGATGAGGCGCAGAACATTCATAAAAAACACAGGATTGGGCAGTGCCGGCATTATCGGATCATCTGTTCTGGGAACGCTGAATTTGTCATACACCTTTCGTTCTGAAAGAAAGCCAAATATCCTGTTCATAACCACCGACTACCAGGCCGGGGAAGATATACCGTGCAGAGATGGCTCCTTCCTGCAAATGCCCTATCTGAACAAGCTTTGCAGGGAAGGTGTCGTATTCAATAATCATTACTGTACAGCTCCGATCTGTATGCCGGCGCGGTATACATTTATTTCCGGCCGGTACCCCCACTATCATGGCATGTGGGATAATGGCGGAAAGTGGTTGCCGGAGGGGACTCCCCTGCTGATGAAGCAACTTTCGCAGAGCGGTTATTATGTAATCGGTGTGGGGAAAATGCATTTTCATCCATGGGACAGGATGGCAGGATTCCATAAGCGAATATTTGCCGAAAGAAAGGGGAATGGCAGGGCAGACAACAACCGCGCAGACGACTATGCCCGTTTTTTATCCGCTCACGGACTCAGTCGATGGAGCTATCTCAGGGAACAATGGAAATCCGACATATTCGGTGTGTATGACTGGCCTTTTGCCGAAAAATTTCACATTGATCATTATGTGGGGGAGCAAACCGTAAGGACCATTGATGAATTGGGAGACCGGTTCCCCTGGTTTTTATGGGTCTCATTTAACGGGCCTCATAATCCATGGGACCCTCCGGCCCGGTGTTCCGATCCGTACAAACGCATGGAACTCCCGGGGCCACGTTTACGTCAGGGTGAATTACAGGAAAAACCGCGTGATCACACCCGCCTCAGGTTCAATTATACTCGTGCTGTTCCTGACCGTATTGACCAGGCACCGGAGGAGGAAAAAGCGGAAATCATTCACCGGATCAGGGCCGGTCATTATGGAGGACTGAGCTTCATTGACGAGCAGATTGGCCGCATCCTGGATGCCCTTGAGTACAGGAATCTTCTGGAAAATACGATCATCATCTATTCTGCCGACCACGGTTGCGAACTGGGGAATCATTTCAATATACATAAAGGGTTGTTTTACGAACGCTCGGCAAGGGTTCCCATGATTGTCTGGAATCCCGGACGCTTTAACCCGGCTGCCGTTGACAGTTATTCCGGACATATTGATCTGTTTCCAACCATCTTATCCCTTACAGGGACAAAAATATCCTCACAGTTACGCGAAAAGCTTGAAGGCCGGGATCTGGTGCCTGTAATTAACGGCGTATCCGGACAGGGTCAACAAGAGGCATATAATGAAATCAGGGGCGGAACCAACATTGTGACAGATGAATGGAAAATGAGCATCTATCCGGCCGACGGCGACGGGGAATTATATGATCGCCGCCGGGATCCTGATGAGCTTCACAATGTGTTCGATCATCCCGATTACCTTGCGGTACGGAAGGAATTAACTGATCGCCTGATAGCCTTTCATCCTCCGTTAAAAAACAAGATCGGGCAGATGAAACCCGTGCATTTTATTGAAAAGGATGTGTACAGGTACAGAGGGGGCGAACATATTCCTCCGGAACAGGCTCCCTTCCAGGCAGGTAAATCCATTGCCATAAAAGCTGATATTACTCCTGTTAACGGAAGCTGGGAAGATGGGCCGGTTATGGTCGCTCATGTGGCCGGAGAGCATGGTTACGCCATTTATATAAAGGACGGATATCTGGCCATGGGGTTCCGCCGCTGGGGAAAGGATGACATCATTCTATCTCCTGAAAAATTGCCTGCACATCCGCTACAGATAGGAGCCGGAGTGAACAGGGAAGGATTACTGACCCTTCTGGTGGACGGGAAGGCTGTTTCTGCCGGCAAAACCGATGGCCCCCTACCGATACAGGAAGGTCACGAAAGAGTATTGGCACCTCATATTTTTATCGGCTGGTGTCCGAAATGGGTCAGACCGATTGGTGAGTATACACCCGGACAGAATTTGTCGGAATATATACAAAAAGTCGAACTGAAAATCGATCCGGCCTGATGATTCCTTTATCACATTTTCAAAAGATGGTTCATAAATCTGAAAAACGGGAATGTTCCTGAAAAACAAACCCTCAAATCCAAATAATCTGATATTGCACCTATGATACCATGTAATCGAAAAATGAACTGCAATCACGGAAACCTTCTCGGTACCATCGGAATTGCCGGAGTAACAGCAGCGCTTTCGGCAGGATTCTCTTCCTGTTCATCTGCGGAAAAGCATCCTAATATCATTCTGGTCCTGGTGGACGATCTGGGCTACGGGGATGTATCGTGCTACAATGACCAGGCCAGGCTGTCTACCCCCAACATTGACCGCCTGGCTGAAACCGGCATGCGGTTTACCGATGCACATACCAGTGCCGCCCAGTGTTCGCCTACGCGGTATGGCCTGCTTACCGGCAGGTATTCCTGGCGCACCCGTTTGCAGGTGGGTGTGTTGCCCCATTTCGATGAACCCCTGATTGAGAAAGACCGGGTGACACTGGCCTCCCTGCTGAAGGAACAGGGATATTCCACCGCCTGTATCGGCAAATGGCATCTGGGGCTGGGATGGCAAACCCTGGAAGGCGATACCATCGATCCACGGTTATGGTCAGCCCGGCAAAACCTCAAAATCGACTATACAAAACCCTTGACTACCTCTCCCAATGATTACGGTTTTGATTATTACTTCGGCATCAATGCTTCGAACAACATGTTGCCATACTGCCTGATTGAGAACAATCGCGTGGTGACGGTTCCCGAAAGGCCGAAATACCCCGTATTTGATACGGAAACGGGTGTGGGACTGGTGGCGGAGGATTATGACAGCCAGAAGCTGGAACATACCCTGTTCAGGAAAGCTATGGCCTGGCTTGAAAAGCAGAGGGAGGAACAACCCGGGAAACCCTTCTTCCTGTATTATCCCATGTCGGCCATCCACCGTCCCTGTCTTCCCGACGATCCGTTCATCGGCAAAGGGGAAGCAGGCCTGAAAGGTGGCAAGATACTGGAAACGGATCATTATATGGGACAGTTGATGGAATGGCTCGAGAAGGAAGGGTTGGAAGACAATACCCTGTTCATTTTTACCAGTGATAACGGGGGACGGCCGGGCGATCCGAAATATGCGCTCCGTGAGCTTGCTGCAAACGACTATGGTCAGAAATATGCGCCTCAGAAGTGGATTGAAAAAGACAGTCTGGTATGTGTAAACAATCCGTATGAAAAACCGGAAGGTTCGGAAAGTTATCATATCTACGGCCATTTTTCCAGTGCCGGTTTAAGGGGATACAAATCCGATATATATGAAGGAGGCCACCGTGTGCCTTTCATTATCCGGTGGCCCGGCGTGGTGAAAGCGGGTACGGTGTGTGATGAGCTGGTCAGTACCCTGGATTTTCTGGCTACACTGGCCGATTTGATGGATACCGACATCCCTCCGGATGCCGGTGAGGATAGTTACAGCTTTTTGCCCCTGCTGCTGGGTGAAGCAAAATCCCCTGTCAGGCCCAACCTGGTGCACAAAGCCTGGCACGCCGACAAACTGGCGATAAGGAAAGGAAACTGGAAACTGATTCCTTTCAGGGACGGAGGAGGCCTCTACCAATTCCCGGAGGTGGAAGAGGAAGGTCAGCTCTATAATCTGGAAAATGACCCCTCCGAATCGGTGAATCTTTATGATCGCCGTCCGGAAGTGGTGGAAGAATTAAAAGAAGAACTGAAAAAAGTAAGGGAGGGTCATTATAAAAGTGCCGTACCATTAAATTGATGCCTGTGTGAATGATTCAAAAAATATCTATCGGATGGATTTTTGTTCTGATCGCCGGATATAGCCTTGCCGGTTCTTTTCCTACACGGGAATTGCCGGGAATCCTGGAGATCAGACAGGTCGGTGAGGCCGGTATCAGGATCACCCTGAAGCCCGGCGGATACCGGGAAGACCTGCCGTATACGCCCGCGCTGGCTGACAGAGAATATCCTCCGCCTTTCATAAAACTTTCAGAAATACAGGGTGTTATCAGGAAACGTGCAGGGAAAATGCATGTGGAAGTGCATCCCGATCCCCTGGCCCTTGTAGTAAAAAATTCTGAAGGGATAATTATTCAGACCATTACATTCCATGAAAACGGGAACCTGTCGTTTTTGCTTGACGAATATCCCGTCCTGGGTCTGGGGGAAGGCGGTCCGCGACCGGAACGGGGAAGCGACTGGCGCAACCTTCCCATAGAATTTGACCGCAGGGGACGTTTTCACCGCATGCAGCCCCGCTGGCAGAGTGATGCATACGGATCCCGCAATCCGGTCCCCCTGCTTATAGGAACCCGCGGCTGGGCTATTTATGTGACCGTTCCCTGGGGACAGATAGACCTTACCGGGGAAGACCGTGGCATTTTTATTCCTATCCGGCCCGTTGACAAGGACAGCATGCGGCAGAACCGGGAAAACCAGCAGCAGAACCTGGGAAAAGGCATTCCGCCGATGGATTCCTTTGTGCCCGGCCTGTATGATCTGTTTGTGTTCGATGCACATGATCCGGCCGCTTTTATGAAAGACCTTTCCCTGATCAGCGGGCCGGCCGTCATGCCCCCCAGGTGGGCGCTGGGTTATATGCAGTCGCACCGGACCCTGGAGGATGAGCGTCAGATGATCTCCATAGTCGATTCTTTCAGAAACAAACAGATCCCGCTGGATGCCGTGATATATCTGGGTACCGGGTTTTGCCCCCGGGGCTGGAACACTGAACAGCCATCGTTCGACTTCAATCCCGAAGTGTTTGAACGGGATCCTGCAGAGTTCATCGGTGACCTGCACCGGCGCCATGTCAGAGCAGTTCTCCATATCGTACCCTGGGACAGGGACAAGCTGCCTACCCTGCACGGGACCATTCCTCCGGCTCCGGGAGAAAATGTTGATGCCGCGCACATACTGTCGTACTGGCAGCAGCACACGGGCCTGATAGAAACGGGAGTGGATGCTTTCTGGCCCGATGAAGGCGACTGGTTCGATCTGTTCGAACGCATGAAAAGGCATCAGATGTATTACCAGGGCCCGCTTTATTCCCGGCCCGGTATTCGGCCATGGAGCCTCCACCGGAACGGGCATCTGGGCGTAGCCCGCTGGGGGGGCTGGATATGGTCGGGCGACACCCAGTCGGCCTGGAAAACCCTGGAAGGGCAGATTGCCGTGGGGATCAATCACTCGCTGAGCCTTTCCCCTTACTGGGGATCGGATATCGGAGGGTTTTATCCGAATGAGGAACTCACGGGCGAACTGTATGCCCGCTGGTATCAGTTCGGCGCTTTCTGTCCGTCGTTCCGCTCACACGGACGTACATGGTGGACCCGCCTGCCCTGGGGTTGGGGACTGGGCGAAAGGGGCCCACTGGAAACACGTACACCACCCCTGGAATCTGAACTGAATAATCCGCATATTGAACCGGTGGCGAAAAAATATACCGAGCTTCGTTACCGCCTGCTGCCCTACAATTATACCCTGGCATGGGAAGCGAGGAACACCGGCATGCCCCTGATGCGGGCCCTGTGGCTGCATTATCCGAAAGATGCCACTGCCTGCCAAACAGGCGACCAATACCTGTGGGGAAGGGATATCCTGGTGGCACCTGTGTATGAAAAAGGGGCGGTTTCACGCAAGGTATACCTGCCCGAAGGGGAGTGGTTCGACTGGTGGACGAACGAAAAGATCTCAGGAGGAAAAACCGTGCTGAAACAAGTGGATCTGTCGGTCATGCCTCTTTATGTACGCGCCGGAGCCATCATTCCCTTCGACCCTGTACGGCAATATACGGAACAACCGGTGGATGCTCCCACCACTCTGAGAATATACCGGGGTGCGGATGGAAATTTCATTCTGTACGATGACGACGGGATCAGTCAGGATTACCTGCAAGGCGAGTTTGCCCTGACCAGGTGCCTGTGGGATGATACGGAAGGAGTGCTGACCATTGAGCCCGGCGGGAAGAAAAAAGGATTGCCGCGTACTTTCCGGATTGAAACAATTCCCGATGGTGCGACCCGGCTGATTGAATGGAACGGACGTGAAAAAATGATGCTATCACTTTAAATATTTTCTGAATATGAAGACATGGGCGGTTCTGTTTATTGTTTTCCCTTTGCTGAGCATTTTTTGGACCGGATGTGATGTTTCACGTGATCTGTCGCTGAAGAATGACCGGTTGAAAGTAACCTTTGCTCAAAAGGGTATTCAATCGGTTTATGACATTCAAAATGGCCTTGATGTGCAATTTGGAAAGGATGAGGTATTTCTCACTATCGACAGTGTGTCGTTTGAGACGGCAAAGATGATCCCCGGGAAAATACGGAAAACAAAACATAGTGTATCCTATATATATTCAGCCGGCGAATATTCTGTCACTGTAAAATATGAACTGCAGGATAACTGGAGGTTCGTGTCGAAGCAGGTGCTGGTAGATTGTACGGATAAAACCCATTACCGGGTCGATGAAATGGGGGTCATGGCCGGACAAATAACAAATGATTCCCTGACTTTTCACAGATTTCCGGACCGGAGATACGGCTTCACCCTGAGGAATGTACCCGCTTCCTCTGCAGAAATGGGAAATGCCTGCTTTTTTACTGTACAGAATCCTTATTCCGAGTACATTTTCCAGGAAGGAGTGATTCAGGTAAAATACGATCCTCAGATGAAATGGGAACAAAGGCGGGGACCTTTTGCATCTGACCGGCTTTGCATAGGGATAGCCGATTTGACGGGTCATACATTCAGGGCTGATTTGCTGCCCGAGTGGGAATATGTATCCCGGCCCGATGAGTTTGTCGCGGAAGGCGACAGGATCGATCAGGGAGAGATCGATGCCCTGACACAATGTGCCCGGGAATTCCTGTTGATCGATCCGCAGGAGAGCGTGCGGGTGCATATCGGGTGGTGCGAAAATGATTACCAGATAGATATTTCCACACCGGAAGGTATGGAAGAATACAAAAGGATCATTGACCGGGCGGTGGAACTGGGCTGCCGGCACGTTCTGTTCACCCCTTTCAACGGTGAAGTGGCCCCGCTCGAAGAAAACACCGATGCCTGGGGCTGGGAAAGCCTCCTGTGGTGGAATATGGGACAGAAGATCAGAAAGGGGGAATGGCATCCAGGCGATCCGTTGCCTCCCACTGTGCAGGAGGTGGTGGATTATGCCGCGACGAAGGGAATCGGCCTGATGGCCTATGTGTATCCTTCGCTTCCATTTATGCAGAACCCGGAATGGACGGCCTGGAGAACTTCCAACGGAAAGAAACCCAAAGGATACCTCACGGTGGATACCGGCCTGGAGAGTTTTCAGGACTGGCTGGTGGATATGCTGGTGGCTTTTGCCGAAGCGACCGGTTGTACCGGCTATTCATTCGACCACTGGTGGATTGCCTATAAGAATGATCCTAAAGATACCAATGTGCAGGTGTCCAGCAAATATCAGCAATGGTACGGATGCCGCAGGATACTGGAACAACTTCGTAAACGGGCCCCTCACCTGGTGATCGACGGCCGGCAGCAGTACCATCATTTCGGCACCTGGACCTGGCTGGCCGGCACCTATCCCCATCCCATGATGTCGGACGAGCAGCCCGGCAGCTTTATGCCCATAACCGATCTCAGCACTGACCGGGTAAGCGGAGCCAGGCAGCGGTATGTGGCGTACCGTTTAATGACCCGTGACTTTACCCCCGTGGAAATATTGCCCGGCTTTATAACGCACCAGACCCAGCGAAGAGACCCCAACCGGGTGATGAGACGCGACCGGTTCCGTCCCCGCGACTGGGATTACCTGGGCTGGAAATACAACCTGATATCCTCCCTGGCCACCGCACCATACAACCATGTGGTGAATTATATTCCTGCCAGGGACGAACAAGAGTTTCATGCTTTTTCGGAGGAAGACAAAGCCTTTTTTAATCAGTGGCTGGATTTCACCAACAGGAATATGGAATACCTGAAACACGTGAGGCCCATTCTGGGGCAGCCTATGACCGGAAGGTGTGACGGAACGGCAGCTATTGTAGAAGATCGTGGTTTCATTTTTCTTTTCAATCCCAATTACCGGGAAATGCAGGCCGTTTTTAACCTTGACCGTTCCATCGGCCTGACCTCGGGTGAGAAGTTCACACTCACGGAGTTATATCCCCGTGAGGGGGTGATCCTCGGTCCGGGTATATCAACATACGGTGATCGGATTTGTTTGGATATGCCGGGAATCACTGCAAAGGTGCTGAAAATTGAACCCTTTGAAGAAAATGGGCAGCCCCTTCTCGTAAATGTGCCGGGGGATGCACTACTCGAACAGGACAAACTTATCCTGACAAATATTACCGGTGCAACCGGGTCGGAAGCCGAAATCGCCGTGATCCTGCCCGAAGAAACCCATGTTACATCGCTTACTGTCAACGGAACCGAAGTGGAGTTTGGTCAGGAAGACAACCGGGTGGAAGCAACCCTGCGGTTTGCCGGTAAGTATTTTCCGAAATCGGCAAGCCTTACGGTATACGATCCGGAATTTACCGGTACCGTGGTGGAAACCACTCTCCATGTTCCGGAAAGAATATTTGAACAGCTGGAAAAGAGAAAAGAAAAGTGGCCTGTGAGTTATACCGACGATGACCGGCTGGCTCCCTGGCTGGAACCTTCCCGGCTGCTGCTGTATATCCAGGTGGCCGATCCTTACCGGTTGACGGAGGAAGAAGTGCGCTGGGGTGATGAAGTGACGACAAGAAGAATAAAACAGCCTTTCCGCAAGGATGAGTACCGGCTTGAGATCGACGGGCAGCCCTGTCCGTTGCAGGAAGCCTATAACGGTGTTTACCCATACATGGAACGGACTTTTCTGGGTATTTATAGCGATATATCCTCGCTGGAGCCGGGCGTTGACCATAAGGTAAGAGTAACCCTGCCCGGCGGACTGAAACCGGGCCAGTTTCAGGGAATATTTGTGGAACATGTGGAAGATGAATATACGGAAACCATTATCAAGTAATCTGAAATGAAGAATAAAAATATCGATTCCAGCATGAACAGGTTTCCCCTGCAAATCCTGCTGGCGGTCACCCTGCTGACCCTTGCCGGATGCGGGGAAAACCCCGGTGAATATGTGATGCCCGCCGAACCTGCCCTTGACAGGATCACCCTGACGGGAGGCCTCTGGTACGATGCCATGCAGCGGGAGAGTGAGTATCTGCGTTCCCTCGATCCCGACCGTCTGCTGGTCCATTTCAGGAAGGTGGCCGGAATCCCCTCCGAAGCCAGGGAATACGGCGGGTGGGAAAAGGGATCGCGTGAACTGAGGGGACATTCCATCGGACATTATCTTTCTGCAGGCGCCCGGATGGCTGTTCTGGCCGACGATACGGTTTTACGGAAAAAATGCAGGTACATAGTTGGTGAGCTCAGGAAATGCCAGGAGAAGAACGGAACGGGGTATGTCAGCGCTTTTCCCGAGGAATACCTTGACCGTGTGGAAAATATTCAGAAAGTGTGGGCTCCCTATTATACTCTGCATAAGATCCTGGCCGGTTTGTTCGATTGCTATTTGTATCTGGATGATGAGGAAGCTCTGGAAACAGCCCGTGGCCTGGCCCGTTATCTTCATGGCAGGATCATTCCCCTGGGTAAGGAACACTTTCAGAAGGTACTCGACCATACAGAACAAGGGGGGATGAACGAACTGTTCTGGAATATGTATGCCGAAACGGGAGACACTGTGTGCCGTGATCTGGCGCAGGCTTTTTACCAGCACAGCTATTTCGATTCTCTGGCCGAACGCAAGGACAACCTGAAGGGATATCATGCCAACTCATATATTCCCAATGTGGTAGGTGTGGCCCGCGAATATGAGGTCACGGGGGATATCACGCGCCGGCAGATCGCCGAATTTTTCTGGGAACAGGTGGTAAATACCCGTTCGTATGTTACAGGTGGGACCAGCAACGGAGAACACTGGAATACCGATCCGTATCATCTGCACACTGAACTGGGGCCCGGTGCCCATGAGTGCTGCTGTACCTACAATATGATCAAATTGTCCGACCGCCTGTGGGGCGGGGCGAAGGATATCCGGTACCAGGAATATATGGAACGAGCACTGACCAACGGGATCCTTCCCTCGCAAAACAGGGAAACGGGCATGTCGATGTATTATGTTTCCATGGCTCCGGGATATTACAAAACCTGGGGAACCCCCGACTCATCGTTCTGGTGCTGTACCGGTACGGGGATGGAAAATTTTGTGCGCATTGCGGAGTACATATATGATGTGGAAGGCGGCAGACTATATGTAAACCAGTTTGTTCCATCTACACTCGATTATCCGGAACAGGGATTTGCCTTGGTTCAGAACACCGATCTGCCCGGAGGAAACAGGGTTGACCTGGTGATGGAATCGGAAAAACCGGTTCCCCTGAAACTGGCAGTCCGGATCCCTTCATGGACCGGAAATGATTACGAAGCCACCCTGAATGAAAAGAAACTGACTGCCAGACCATCACCCGGATCATACCTGTTTATTGACAGGGTATGGAATCCGGGCGACCGACTGGAAATTGTTTTTACACCTGAGCTGTGGTATTCCTTGCTTCCGGTCACCAATGAATATGTGGCGTTCGGGGTAGGACCGCTGGTTCTTGCTGCCCGGTTTCAGGAAGCCGATGTGCCGGAGGATTTGCGCCACCGGTATGGTCCTTATGATGGAACTCCCCTGGAAGTGCCTGCTGTTCATTTTGATCCCCGGAATTTCCCCGGTCAGCTGGAAGTGGTGGATGAGGACAAGCGGTGGTACAGGGTAAAAAGTACGACGGGCCAGGAAATAGATCTGGTGCCATTTTATAATATCCACCGGGAATATTTTTCCGTGTATTTGCCAGTTGAGAATCTTTCGGGAAACATCAGCAAAAAAAGAGTGGACCCGTCTGAACACATTTGAATAATATATATGTCCGATTGGGAAGGAACTGAAATAACGTTGAACAGGCAAAATGAGCGGGTTACCCGGATTGTGTGTCGGATGAGATCATGAGGAGAAAATGGAACATATGGTTTGGTGTTGCACTGTTTCTTGCAATATGCATATCCTGTCACCGGTCTGTTGAATGCGATTTTCTGGTGGCTTCCGATTTACATTACAATGGTACGGAACAACGGGCTATGGTCCTTGATTCGGCTATTCGACTGATGAACCGGGTTTGTTCATTGTCGTTTTCCTCGAAAACCGACCGGAGCCTGGAACCATTTGGTGTTTTTATTACTGGTGATATCACCGAATCGGGAACGGAAAAACAGTGGAATCAGTTTGTAAGTACTTTCGGCCTGACCGGTGAAAAGAATCTGAAAATACCCGTATACGAAACCTTTGGAAATCATGACGGCAATGTGGGAGGGATTGTACGGGAAGGCATCAGGGATAGAAACAAAAAACGTACCGGTGGCTGCCGGCTGTCGGATAACGGGTTGCATTACAGTTTTAACAGGGGCGGTGTGCATTTCGTGGTACTGGGTATTTATCCCGGCAACGAATGGGATCCGGATTGCGAATGGTGTCGCTACTTCCACGAATCGTTCCGCGAGGCACAGATGAGTCTTGACTTTCTGAGTCACGACCTGAAACATCACCTGAAAAGACCTGACCAGCCCGTCGTACTCCTGTTTCATTATGGCTGGGACGATTTCAGTCGGCTCTGGTGGAGTGAAAAGGAAAGAGATACTTTCTACGAGGCGGTTAAAGACAAAAACATTATCGGAATCTTCCATGGACATGATCATGTAGTGGATCATTACATGTGGAGGGGTATGAATGTATGGAGTGCCGGCTCGCCTCAGAGTGAAAGAGGACCGGGCTCTTTTCTGCGTGTGAAGATCAGGGATGACAGCATATTTGTATCGGTTTGCGCGAAAGGCCATTGGGAGCCTCTTTCAGCAGTACCTGTTAAGAAGAACTTATAAAAATGTATAACCTCATAATTGCAACACCATGAAAAGGAGATCTGTTTTTTTACTATACCTTCCTGTGCTGCTGGTAGCAGCTTTCCTCACAGGGCAGCAGGCCGATGCACAGAGGCAGGAAATACAGGATAGATTTGAGGACGACCACATGATCGTCGAGTTCAACCGCAGCGGGATGAGCTGCATTTCCTCCCCTTCCGATAAATACCATGCCAATATAGTAGGGCAGGGAAGCTGGGGAAATGCCGAGATAACCTACCGGGTTGGATCGGGAGCCTGGCTGAGTATCTATTCAGGGAATACTCAGATAGAGGAAGTGAGTCCCGGCAAGTTGGTTTACAGCAACTTCAACGATGGAACCCCCATGAAATATTTCCGGATTTTTGAAAAGAAAGGCAAAGCGGTGGAGTGGACCATCCGGGTGGAAAGCCGGTTCCCCTATCCCATTACCATCGGTGATTTTGCCGTTCCTTTTCCGGTAAGTTCTCCCGGCAGGTATCCCCGTCCCCCGGAAATTTTCGAGCAGGGCTTCACCATGCACCGGCACATTGCCGGCGATGCCTCATTCCTGTATTTTACACGGGCTAACGGCGAACCACCTTACCTGGTAGTAACCACCAAACCGGGCACATCCTTCGAATATTTTGAAGACAATATGCCCTTCATACACTCCGGGTTGTCAGCCGGCAGGATAGATGAGGGAACCTGGCGGCTGGAAAACACCATGATCGAACTGGCGCCCGAAGGGGAGGAGGGAAGTGTTATAGAATACGGGTTCAGAATGCAGTGGGCCGACAGTTACGATGAGATGCGGGAAATTCTTTATGAGAACGGATTGTTCGATGTACGCGTCATTCCCGGTATGACCCTTCCCCAGGGAATGAAAGCAAAATTTTCTCTCCATACCCGGAACATCATTGATTCCATTGTGCCTGAATATCCCGACCAGACCCGTCTCCGGTATGTCGGTTGTGCCGCTCCCGATCATCATATCTATGAGGTGGAATTCAACCGCCTGGGAGAAAACCTGCTGACCATTCATTATAACGGCCGACATAAATCCGTCCTCGAATTCTTTTCCACGGAACCCCTGGAAACCCTCATTTCCAAGCGCAGTCGCTTCATTACCCGCTCGCAGCAGCACCGGGATCCCTCGAAATGGTATAACGGGCTTTATTCCGTGTGGGATATGAAGAAAAGTGTGCTTAGGGGCCCCGATAATACCGACGGGTTTGATCACTGGTGGGGATATGTGCTGGCGTCCGATGATCCGGCTCTCTGCAAGGCTCCTTTTGTGGCGGCAAAAAATGTATACATGCCGGTAGACGAAGAGATCAGGTCAGTTGAATATTATATTGAAAATTATGTATGGGGTGGTTTGCAACGTACGCCGGATGAAGGACCCTATCCATACGGGATCTACGGTGTTCCAAACTGGAAGGTGAACCGCGGCGGCCTGTTTTACAGGGCGGGAATCCGGAATGCCAACCTGGACAAAATGCCTGTCTGGAGGGCGTATGATTATCCGCACATTTTCATGCTGTATTACCATATGTTCCAGCTGGCGGAGTACTACCCCGACAAGGTGAAATTCCGTGATGCGGAAGGTTACCTCGATCTGGCCTGCCAGACGGCCAGGGCTTTTTTCAAATATCCGTATGAGATCCTTCCTTATTATGAGGTGTATCAGTGGGGATTCTATAACGAACTGGTGTTGCTTCCGCTGATTGATGCGCTGGAAAGATACGGCAGACAGGAAGATGCAGACTGGCTCCGGGGAGAATGGGAGAAAAAGGTAAAGTATTTTGTGTACGATGATCCCTATCCTTACCGGTCAGAATATGCCTTTGACCGAACGGCTTTTGAATCGACCTATGCCCTGGCAAAATACGGAACGCTGACGGAAATGGAGCCCGATGAAAACCTGTGGTATGATAAAAACCGGGAGGTGTGGTACTCGCATCCCGAGGTGAGCAGGGAGGATTGCCGGGAATTTATGGACCGCCAGCTCTGGGCAGGCCTGGCTGTCAGGGGCTGGCTTGAGCCGTCGTATTACTTCCTGGGTGCCGATTTCAGTCTTAGCTACATGGCCCGGATGGGTGGCTGGGGGATTCTGGATTACGGTCTTTCCTTTGCGGAAAGGCCATGGGACTGGCTGCAACTGGGCTATGCTTCCTATCTCAGTTCGTTTGCCCTGATGAATACAGGCACTCCTGAATCAAACTATGGGTATTGGTTTCCCGGAAAGGAAAACGACGGGGCCACCGGATGGGCATTCAATACACAGAAATACGGCCGGATATGGCTTCAGGGCAGGGACAACCCCCGCGGTGCCTGGAATTACGACGGAGAAGCCGACCTGGGGAACGGAGCCATTTTCCGTATGTCTTCCACCATCCTGGCCAGTGATCCGCTGTTCGGCTGGTTTGCCTACGGTGGAACCCTGAGTGAAACAGGAGGCCGGTTCAGCGTGATCCCGAAAGACGGTGTCAGAAACCGGTTCTGGATCGTGACCGATGAGGAAAGAACGGGGATTGAGGTAACCCGCGACGGATTTAAGAAGGATACCCCCGTGGTTTGGTCCTCCGAGGAAGGAACCATCCGAATGACCCTGGAGAACCGGAGCGGCGACGATCACGAAACGGTGCTGATCATCCGGTCAAACGACCGGTGGGATCTGACACTCGACGGCCGGAAAATCAGAACCCGAAAGAACATCAGAATGGCCGAAGAAGTGGTGGAAGCCGTCCTTCCCATAACCGGAGAGGAACACCAACTGATTCTTAGAAAAAATTAAGTATTAAATAAAATATTCATAATATTAAAATGTACATTTAAATTATTATAAAGTAATTATATAATATATAATTCAAAGTAAATATTATTAAACAATTATTTAAATATTCTAATGCTTTTTGATCAGCGAATCATTTGCCTCATATTCCTCCTTTCGATAACCGGCCTTCTTCCGGCCCAGGAAAACATTGCCCTGAAGGCGACCGAGATCTATACGTCCCATGTTTCCGAATGGGAAACTCTTGAAGCGATCAACAGCGGGTATGATCCGGTTTCCTCGTCGGACAAATCACACGGGGCCTATGGTAACTGGACGGGGAACGATGCCGGTGTGTGGAACTGGGTGGAATACGGCTGGGATTCGCTGTACATCATCGACCGGTCGGAAATTTACTGGTGGACCGACGGGGGAGGAATTCAGATACCCGACACTTCGTACATTGAGTATTACGATGTGCAGGCGGATGACTGGAAGATCGTTCCCCGACACAGCGGATTCGTGAATGAAAAAGACCGGTACAATGTGGTGACCTTCGGGCCGGTGCTTGCGAACCGCCTCCGCTACCATATGATGAGCACTGTGCAGGCAACGGGTATTTTGCAGTGGAAAGTATTCGGTGTGCCGGGTGAACAGGATATGTACCGTTCCACGGTGGTTCTGTCGGAACCTCTTGTTCCGGGCATGACCTCCACCGTTACCGTGACGGCCGTGCATGAAACGGAAGGAGTGAAGCCCGACTATGTGCTCAGGCTCGATGTGCGTGTGATCAATGAATGCGGAGCCCCGGACGGGCACGATGAGATATATGTGGTGAACGGGATGAATATAGGATCCACGAGGGAGGGATTGTATCTGCCTCCTACCGATGCCGCAGGGCAGGTGAGCTTCGATGTGACAATGCCGCCTGTGATCGACCCCGGTGACGGGGTGGAAGTGCAGGTGAAATATCATGACGGAATCATTGCGATCGATACCTTTGGTTATTCGACGCCGGTACTGAGCCCGCCGGTTTTGCATGCGGCCGTCGTGAACCATACGGTGGAAGATCAGATTGTTATTTCATTTACCGATAATCCGGACTGGAGAGAAAAGGTAACCCGGGTGTTGGCCGGTGGAATACCCCTGGAAACCGGAGTGGATTACGAACTGCATGCGGGAGAACTGGTCCTGATACCCGCCGGGGGCAATCCGGCCCTTACTGCCAGCGGCACAAAACAGATTACGGTTGAAGCTACCTGTTACGGCGATGCAGTAGTGTATCAGGAAATACTGGCCGGACCGGTAGATGCAGGGAAAAGTACTGCGGAAGCGGTGGTGGATCTGTTCCGGGGAACCCGTACATCCACCCGGGCGGTGGTAACGGATCGTTACGGGAACGGAATTAGTGATTATGTGTGCCGGTACGATATTGAAATAACAAATAATCAAACGGTAAATACAGAAATATATGTCGTGGAGGGCGTAGAAGTGTGGGAAAACCAGGCAGATCTGGGAATGCCGGCTACAGACGGAACCGGGGAGTCTATGATCGATCTGGTTATTCCACCCGTTGTGGATTTGCATGACGGTATCCGGATCATATTCCGGCTGGAAGACGGGACGGCTTTTGACACGGTATCCTATTACTATACTGGGGAAGAGAAGGAAGTGTATATCCAGTATGCGGTGAGAACGCACGATGATTTCAGCTGGGACCGTACTGCACAATCAGAAAACTTCATCATATTCTGGGGTGCCGGAATCAGCGGCGACCCGCGAAACCGGGAACTGAACGGAAACCTGTGGTTTGATCCGGATGCCATACTGCAGTACAGCGAGGCATTCTACGCCTATGTGTCAGATACCATGAAGTTCCTGAATGCCGGCGGCGCCAACGCTTCGCGTTATAAATTCGAGATCGTGATGAACGAAACATGGACCGACCAGTTCACGGGCTGGGCATTCGGCGGTCCCGTCGATAATACGACAGGTGGGGTATGGATCCATCCGGGGGCTACCCGGGGCCCCGCGGTACTGGCGCATGAAATAGGCCATGCCTGCCAGGGAATGGTATCGATCGATAAGCCGGGTTACGGCATCCACGCCCCGTACGGAGGATTTTTCTGGGAATCGCATACCGAATGGATGAAGTCGGTTTACCTGAACGACCGGGGAGGATTTTTTCCCAGGTACATCATGACTTCCATGATGCATTACAGCACCACCCGGCGCCATTACCAGAACTTTGCCTTTCTGGATTATGTGGCCGACCGTTACGGTATTCAGGCGGTGAATGATATATGGCACATGGCAAACCGGAATATCGACCATCCGCTGACCTCCTTCCGCGATTCCGTTATGCGGTACACACAGGATGACCTGAATGACGATTTCCTGAAAAGCGCCATGAGCAATGTTACCTGGGATACCTTTATGCAGGAACCGACGCGTGAAGCACTGGCTGGCGTTCCGGAAAGGGATCTGTGGCGAAGGTATACCATCCTGGATACTCTGGGAGGGAAACCAGGTTGGTTCATTGTGCCGCAATACCTTGCTCCGGGCGATTACGGATATAATATCATTCCGCTTTACCCAGAGGCAGGGGCTTCGCAAATTGAAGTGGAATTTACCGGACTGCCGAACGAGCCTGCCGGAGGTGCCGGGTCGCGTTACGGTTTCGTGGCGGTGGGATATAATCAGAGTGTCCGATACAGTGATGTGTACACCGAAGAAGATACCGAAACCACCTTTGTGTTGCAGCCCGGCGACAGTGCGGTGTTTATGGTGGTGACCGGAGCTCCGCATGTTCATCATAACTACGAATGGGAAGCGGGGTATACGAAAAACTACCGCTATCCCTATACGGTGCATTTTACCGGAGCTATGCCGGCCGGGCATAAAGAGGGATATAACAGCCGGCATGGGGATCAGGCAGGGGCGCCCCATTTGAACGGTGGAGGATGGGTGGCTGCTACCGCTACGGTCAGCTCCACGGCCTGGGTAGGGCCAAATGCCCAGGTTCTGGAAAATGCCCGTGTTGAGGGAAATGCGAGGATCGAAGGTTATGCGGTGGTAACCGGTAATGCCATGGTTAGGAATTCTGCCGTGGTGAAAGACCATGTGTTGGTTACCGGGAATTCGGTGATTGAAAATCATGCCCTGGTTGAAAAAACCGCTATGGTATACAATTCAAACGTAAAGGATGAGGCGGTGGTCGCCGGAAGCGCCATGGTGAAGAACTCAACCCTTTCAGGCCAGGCCGTGGTGAAAGACCTGGCTTATATTGACGGGAAAAATCTGTCAGGAACCGCTGTGGTGGGCGGGGATGCCGAAGACTACAACAATATTTCGGAAGGTACCTACCTGGATAATACCCGGGTGTCGAATCCCGACGGAAAAATCATCCATGAGCGGAACGTGGAGGTGAATCCCTACTGGCCGGAATACGATTATCCCATGGGGCCGGCACCCTCCAGACCATTGAACCTGGTGGCCGAGGAGATCGGGACTGCTTCCGTTGTGCTGGCCTGGGATGTTTCCGAATGCCTGTCAGGGGAGGTTGCTTATTACGTAATGAAAAAATCAGGGGATGCATTTGAGGTGATCGGAACGGCAGAAGATAACCGGTTTACGGTACAGGGCCTGCAGGAATCGACCGAATACACCTTCCGGGTGCAGGCAAAAACACGGAGCGGATACCTGTCGCAGCCAAGCAATGAGCTGGCCGTGGTTACTGCAATCACAGGTGCCGGGGACATCGTTGACCCTGTTTTGAAGTTGAAAATATCTCCCAATCCGGTGAAAAATTCCGCGCTTATTGAAGCAGGACCGGATACGCCGGTGAAAATGGTTATTTATGACCCGGAGGGAAGAGTTGTTTTTGAAACGGTTTTTACCCGCAGTACCCGGATTCAGAGATCCGACCTGGGAATGCCTGGGATTTATCTGGTGGTCGTTTCAGATGGGGTTAATAAATCCGCTGGAAAACTGATAATAAAATAAAAAGTGTTGTTATTACATTTAATAAGTAATTCATTATTAAACTGCAGGAATATGAGCACATTAAAAAGATTTTTCCTTATTCTGATCCTGTTTTGCCCGGCATTTGTGGTAAAGGGCCAGTTAACACACCTTGACTACCAACGGGCCGATTCCACCAGGGAATTCAGCAATCTGGTATACAATACCATGATATCCTCTGCCTGGATCAGAGACACCAGTATATTCTGGTATCAGACGAAAACCAGGAACGGTCGGGAATATTTTCTGGTGGATGCGGAAAAACCTGAAAAAAAGCCTGCTTTTGATCAGGAGAAGCTCTGTGAACTGTTGAATGAAAAAACGGGTAATGATTATGACCCCTATGACCTGCCTTTCCGGAATATTTCATTTAACCGCCAGATTACGGAAATGACTTTTGTGCTTGATTCCGTAAGGTGGACCCTGGATCTGGAGGCCTATGAACTGGAACGCGGGGAAAGGATCAGGCAGGACCGGAGAAGGGGAGGGGGTTACTGGGCCTCGGTGGATGATGAACGGGGCAGATCGCCTGTGGTTTCGCCCGACAGCCTGTGGAGAGCTTATATCAAGGAGTATAATGTATATATTCAGAACACGGATGATAAAACCGAATATCAGCTTTCGTTCGACGGTTCGGAGGGAGAATACTATTCCTCGAATATCCGTTGGTCGCCCAATTCGGAATATGTGGCTGTCAACAAGATTCGCCCGCATACTCCGCGGTATGTGTATTTTGTTGAGTCATCCCCTTCCGACCAGCTTCAGCCCAAATTGCACAAGAATGAATACCTGAAACCGGGAGATGCCGTACAGATACGGAAACCCTCGCTTTTCAGCGTGAAAGAAAAACGTCAGATACCGGTTGATACAAAGCCGTTTGAATTCCAGTACCGGGTGAGCGACCCGGCCTGGCGGAACGACAGCAGGGCTTTTACTTTTGAATTCAACCAGCGTGGTCATCAGGTGTACCAGGTGGTGGAGGTTGATGCTTCCAGCGGGGAATGCCGGGTGATCATCGACGAGCGGAGTGAAACCTTTATTGATTACAGCGGAAAAAGGTACCGTCACGACGTGGACGACGGGAAGGAAATTATCTGGGCCTCGGAACGCGACGGCTGGAACCACCTGTACCTGTTCGACGGCCGGACCGGCAAGATCAAAAACCAGATCACGAAAGGAGAATGGGTGGTCAGAGGGGTGGATTATGTCAACGACAGCCTGCGGTATATCATTTTCCGTGGAGCAGGCCGTCACAGACGGGAAGATCCCTACCTGGTGAGGTATTACCGGGTCAATTTCGACGGCTCCGGCCTGAAGGAACTGACCCCTGAAGAGGCCAACCATTCGGCTGCTTTCTCGGGAGATTATAAGTATTTCGTGGATACCTATTCCCGGATCGATATGCCGCCGGTATCGGTTCTTCGCAGGACCGATAACGGTAAGGTGCTTCTTGAACTGGAAAAGGCCGATATTACCGATCTGCTGAAAAAGGGATGGCAGGTGCCCGAAGTATTTGTGGCGAAAGGAAGGGATGGAAAAACCGATATCTGGGGGAATATTTACCGTCCTACCAATTTTGATTCTTCGCATTCCTATCCTGTGATTGAAGCTATTTATGCCGGTCCTCATTCCTCTCATGTTCCCAAATCATTCCGGCCGTATTTTTCTCATTTCTCGGGCCTGGCCGAGCTGGGCTTTATCATTGTCCAGATCGACGGTATGGGGACATCGAACCGCTCGAAAGCATTTCACGATGTATGCTGGAAAAACCTGAAAGATGCCGGATTTCCCGACAGAATATTATGGATGAAAGCGGCTGCAAAGAAATATCCGTACATGGATATCAGCCGGGTGGGCATTTTCGGCGGATCGGCCGGCGGACAGAATGCCATGGGAGCCCTGTTGTTTCATCCCGATTTTTACAAAGCCGCCGTGGCTTCCGTAGGCTGCCACGATAACCGGATGGATAAAATGTGGTGGAACGAGCAATGGATGGGTTATCCCATCGGCCCGCATTATGAAGAATCATCCAATGTGGTGAATGCCCATAAGCTTAAGGGAAAACTTTTGCTAACGGTTGGTGAAATGGATACCAATGTGGATCCTTCCTCTACCCTTCAGGTGGTAAATGCCTTGATCAAAGCGGGAAAGGATTTCGAATTCATGATATTCCCCGGCCAGGACCACGGTTCAGGAGGCAGCTACGGGGAAAGGATGAAACGAGATTTCTTCGTGCGGCATTTGCTCCATATGGAAACACCCGATTGGAATATTCTGGAGGATGAGGAGAAAAATAAAGTAAACCACTGAGGTGGATAGTGATGAGTTGAG
>DQWH01000119.1 GCA_011042635.1 Bacteroidota bacterium
GAAAGGAAAAAGACCTTTCGTGGAGCCTGAATGCAGGCATGATGGTCCATGTGACAACCTCTTCCGATCTTACCGTTTCCCTGGCGCGTGCCTACCGGTCGGCTTCCCTCGAAGAAAGATTCAAGTACATCGACCTGGGTTCCATGGTCAGGGTGGGAGATCCTGCCCTGGAGCCTGAAACTGGCTGGTCGGCCGACCTGGGATGGAGAACCTGGACCTCTTCTCTGGAACTGGGTTTCAATGCTTTTCTGAACCGGGTGAACGGATTGATCACCGAAATGCCGGGGGAATATATATATAATGTATATACCGGTTCGGATACCTGGGTGACCGATACCCTTCCTGCCCTGGTGAACACCAATATCGACCGGGGCCTGCTCGCCGGGTTCGATCTGAGCTGGAAGGTAATGCCGGGACGCAGGTTCTTTGCCGGAGGTTCGGCGGGTTTCGTTTATGCCCGGGATATGGATTCGGGCGATGCCCTGCCCCTGATACCTCCTTTCAATGGCAATCTGTTTGCCGGATACAGGATAGAAAAAGCGCTTCAGGTGACTGTCAAATCGGAATTTGCCGCTGACCAGAACCGGATTGCCGACGGAGAACGTGCCACACCCGGTTATGCTATCTATCATGCCTATGTCCAGACAGTTCCTTTGGAACTGGGTTCTGTTTCCCTCCGGTGGTATGCGGGGGTGGAAAATATGACCGACCGGGCCTGGAGAAACCACCTGACCTCCAACCGGGGAACGGTGGATGTGGAACCCGGACGGAATTTCTTTATCAGACTCAGGATTGATTTCTGATCTCCCTCCTGTGAGGAGTGGCGAAAGAGGCTGCTGCGGGTTGGGGGTTTCCGCTGCAGCCTTTTTTTATGGGAACCGGCATGTTGAATAATAGCTGTTCCGGAAGCGGGTCATGCGTATTTTCTGTAATGTTTGGGTGGAAGTGGCCACCCGGATGAAAAGAGCATTATCGTAGTCCTTTGAAAACAGAGAAAAAGGGAATACAAAAAGCAACGATCATGACAGAAAAACTGATCACCGTCAGAAAAAAGTTGCAGTAAAGGTCCGGGAAACGCTGACCCCGTATGGATGTTCCATTAAAACCCGCCTGGGGTTGATCTCTCCATATCCGGAATCTACATGCTCCTGATGTTGAGCATGGCATTATTCTTTCATTTCATCCATCGGTTACATCGGTTTCACCAGTTTACAGATCCTGGCCGGGGGTACCACCCTGGTGCTTATTTCCGGCAATACTTCATTGTCCTGGGGCCTGGATGCAAATATTTTCGGGATTACGGTGTTGATGCTCCCATTTGCCATTATCTGCCTGGTACTAAACAGGTGAAAGATCGGGGTGAAAGCTTCTCCTGTTGTGAACGATCAGGCTTCATAACAGTTCCCTGCACACTATTTTCGATGGTTCATCTATCCGGTGAAGTTCTTCCCCGGTCAGATGGATTCTCAGGGCAACGGCTGCAGCCGTGGCGCCGTGGTTTTCAGCAATCTCTTCCGGCAACCGGATGAGTGGAAGGCTTTTCTTCAGACCCGGGCGGCGAAAAAATCTGTGCCATTTCCGGTAACCTGTGGACCGGATTCTTTCCCGATACCGGCGGAATTTTCCGGTTAATATACCCAGTTCCAGCGGAGAATAGGCAATAAGGGTGATGTCCAGTTTCTTTGCCGCCGGCAGAATGCCGTTCTTTTCGATTTCCCGTTCGAGCAAGCTGTATTTTACCTGGTGGGAAGCCAGTGACAGGACCAGCTCATGGAGCGTTTTATGTGCTCTGATCATTTATCCGGCAGTAAAATTGCTGACACCCACCGGCCGGATCTTTCCCTGCTCAGCCAGCCTGACCATGGCCTTCATTTCCGTTTCCACCGGGGATAATCCGAAAGACCTATGAACCCGAAAAAGACCGGTCCCGTAGCCATTCAGATGGTACAACCTGTCGTCCACGGTCCGGAGCATATTTTTTACCCGGCGGAATAGAGGTCACCATTTGGTGGCGATTACCACATCATCCGGAGAAATGTTATGTGTTTTCAGAGCCTCTGCCAGGGAAGCTTCTGAACGGCCCCTGCCATAAGCCTCGGCGGTGTCGAACCGGTTAATGCCTCCTTCCAGGGCAATTTTTCCGATTTCATAGGTTTTAACGGGGGGAATGGCTTTCCAGAAAGAACCGGCCTTCTTTTTCCCCTCGAGAACTGCCAGGTACCCGGTCCGACCGGTGTGATCCTAATCTCTGTTTTTCCCAGCGGTACGGTTATTCATACTCTTACCAGCACGGAACGGGCAGAAATGTTCGTCAGAAGCTGATCACTTTCCCGAAAAACACGGCATTGGACAACAATCTTGACGTTCCATGCCATATTTCCCTGAAGAGGATATCTTCATGGAACACTATGATATTCCCTCTTCCTAACCGCCTGATGCTCAGCACGGGAGCTTCCGCCAGGCGTTTCAGGTTTTCTTTGGAAACATAACCGCTCAGCAGGGGGGTACTGGAAAAGCGCAGAGGTTCGGCCCAGGGAACGGGACCGGGAACGGCCACCGTTGACCCTTCCTTGAAAACTGGCAGGGATGGCCTTCGGTAGCCATAGAGCAGTGGATGAGTCAGGTCGGCCCGCGCCTGCAGGATAGAACCGGGAATATTATTCACGGTATATGATCTTGATCTTTCACTGTAGGTGTACCGGCGGGTGGTATCCCCTGCCGGTGGGGACTTATATTCCAGCCGGATCATTTCTTTTTCCGCCAGCCACCGGCCTGCCTGCCCGAAAGCGATCAGGGTACCGCCGTTACGTATCCAGCCGGCCAGGTTCTCAGCGAAACCGTTGTCGGCGTTACGATAGGATCCTTCAGGCAGAATGATGGTATTGTACCGGCTCAGACCGGTTTGTCCTGCCTGACCGATATCCACCAGAGTGACCGGGACCTGGTCATGCTGGTCGAAATGATACCAAATTTCCCCTGCTTCCTGACTTCTGATGCCGTTGCCTACCAGCATCATGACCGAGGGTTTTTCCAGAAACCGGAAAGAACCGCTGCCCAGATCGATTCCCCGGGGGGTGAGGCCGGTTTCAAGTGACAAAAAATCCACTCCTGTTTCGCTGGCCACCCGTTGAATCAGTTTGTAGATTTCATCGGGGTTCATCGGCTGATCCTGAATATGGACCATGATGCTTCCGTGCCCGAATTCCCTGTCGGTTTGCCGGTCGCGGTACCTGAAAGGGGATGTGGCCACTCTGGTTTGCAGGCCTGCTTCCTGCAGGATGTACAGAGCGCGTGGAGCCCGGTCGTCATCCCAGGTAAAAAGGTAACCATACCGACTTTTTCCTCCTTTCACCTTACCCTGGGGGAAATCCGGGCTGGTGACCGGTTCGCCCAGGTACCGGTCCAGGTCTTTTGAGTTTCGTAGTTCGGCTACCGGCATATTGAAGGCCAGGGGCATGGTCCATGTGGAAATGTCGTAGAACGTGGTGTCGCTGAATTCCGTAATTGTTTCGAACAATCCGCGTATCATCCTGTACTGTTCCTGTTCCGTGGGAACGACAAAGGCATGGCCCGGGGTGAACACCTGTCCGCCGGCACGTACTTCCTCTTTCAGACGGTATACCCTGATTTGATGCCGAAGGAGCAGATCGATGAAATGGGCGGTGCGGGTGGGGTTGTACTGGTCGCCTACGATACGGGCTTTTATGGGGTCCCGGCGGGCCAGATCGAGCGCTTCCCGGGAGAACCGGTACTGGTAATCCAGCAATTCATTTCTCAGTTCATGGGCACCCCGCAGGGTGGACAGGGTGACGGTAAACTGGTTGCGGATGGCAAAGGCCAGGGGTTTGAGACCGTAGTCGGTTTCTCTCCAGGTTCCCCGGAATCCGGCCTGTTCGAACAGGATACCGACCGACCCGTTGACATCGGGATAGGAAGATCCTTTTCCATAATAGAAATCGTCAAATACTTCTTCCGAATAATACAAAGAGCCGATGCTGTCGAGGGCCCGGGCGTGATAGGCAGCGATCATCCGGGTAAGTTCTTCATTTTCGGCCGGTGTCACGGGATTGTTTCTTTCCGGCACACCGGGCTGGAAATAGAAGGTCGAACCGGCTCCCATCTCATGGTGGTCGGTTACCACATTGGGTTTCCACCGGTGGAACTGTTCCACCCGGCCCCTGGATTCGGGATGCACAAGCAACAGATAATCGCGGTTCAGATCAAACCAGTAATGGTTGGTGCGCCCGCCGGGCCAGGCTTCACGAAACTGGCGGGAAGCCGGATCGGGGGAGGGTACAAGGCTGTGGTGTATGTTGACCCATGTGGTGTGGCGTGTGTATCCGTCGGGGTTTAGGCAGGGATCCAACAGGATCACGGTATTATCGAGCATTTCTCTGATCTGTGGACTTTCAGCCGCGGCCAGGTAATAGGCGGTCAGCATGGCGGCATGAGAGGCGCTTGATTCGTTTCCGTGTACTCCGTAGCCCAGGCGGACTACCAGGGGAACTTCTTCCGGGGGTAGAGGGGAGGCATTTCCCGGATCTGCATTTGCCAGGTGTTTTTTTCGCATTTCCTCAAGCCGCGGTATGTTCTGAGGTGCAGAGAAAATAAGCTGTACCAGGGGTCTGAGTTCATGACTGCGGGCATATTCCTGTAGCACGGCCCGGTCAGATTCCGCAGCAATGGTCTCCATATACCTGACCAGCTGGTCATGGGTGACATGGAATTCTCCCGGTGGATAGCCCAGAAATTCTTCCGGGGTGGTTATTTCAGGATTATAAGGTTCGTTGGCCGGAAGGTAATAATCCACCGGCATCTGCGAATAGACAGCGGTGCATGAAAAAATAACCAGCAATGACAGATACAGGTTTTTCATTGTGTAAAAGGATTTGAATAAGATTCTGAAATTATAAAAAAAAACCGGAACCGGCAGGAGGGTATTTCCGTCAAAATGCATTACCGGAAGGATAATTCCTGATTGTCAGGAACTCATACAGAAGAGTTTTTTCAATATGTTTTATCCGCCGGCCGGGTGATATGTTAAACAACAAGCACCGGACCTGCCGAAAATTGTATATTTATGACCAAATCTGTGAGATATGATCAATCGGCAACTGCTTGATCCCAAAAGTATTGTAGTGGTTGGTGGCTCGGATGATACCGCCAAGCCCGGAGGAAAAGTGTTAAAAAATCTGAAGGACGGGAATTTCGGGGGTGAGCTGTATGTGCTGAATCCGAAAGCTGATGAGGTGCAGGGAGTTAAATCGTTTCGCGACCCTGCCGCTCTCCCGTCTTGTGACCTGGCCATCCTGGCCATTGCAGCCCGTCACTGTCCGCCTGTGATGGAAGTGCTGGCCGGTGAGAAGGGGGTTCGCGCCTTTATTGTTCTTTCGGCCGGTTTTAGTGAGGAAAGTGAGGAAGGGGCCGGACTGGAAAGGCGGATGGTAGAGATAGTGAACGGGGTGGATGGTTGTTTGATCGGACCGAACTGCATCGGCTTTCTGAACCCCAATTACAATGGGGTATTTACTGAACCCATTCCACGGCTTGATCCGAAAGGATGTGACTTTATTTCAGGCTCGGGTGCCACGGCGGTGTTCATTATGGAATCGGGTATTCCTAAAGGACTTTCCTTTGCCAGCGTATACTCGGTAGGGAACAGTGCCCAGATGGGTGTGGAGGACGTACTGAAGTACCTGGACGAAGTGTTTGATCCGGAGAAAAGTTCACGCGTGAAGCTACTTTATATGGAAAGCGTGAAAAAGCCGCAGATGCTGCTCAAACATGCTTCGTCCCTTATCAGCAAAGGCTGTCGCATAGCCGCTGTCAAAGCGGGAAGTTCCGAGGCGGGAAGCCGGGCAGCTTCTTCCCATACGGGTGCCATGGCCAGTCCGGATACTGCTGTGGATGCCCTGTTCCGAAAAGCTGGTATTGTGCGTTGTGAGGGCCGGGAAGAACTGGTTACCGTGGCTTCGGTGATGATGCATCCTGTCCCCCGGGGGAAAAGGATGGCCATTGTTACCCATGCAGGAGGTCCGGCAGTGATGCTGACCGATGCCCTTTCCCGCGAAGGATTTGAAATACCACCTTTCGAAGGACCTGCTGCTGCGGATTTGCTGGAAAAGCTGTTTCCAGGGTCGTCGGTGGCCAATCCCATTGATTTTCTGGCCACCGGTACGGCCGAACAGCTGGATGCCATACTGGAAGCCTGTGAGCATGACTTTCATGCGGCCGATGCCATTACGGTGATCTTCGGCAGCCCGGGCCTCTTTCCTGTAAACGCGGTGTACGACGTACTTGACCGTAGAATGAAAACCTGCAAAAAACCTATTTATGCCGTGCTTCCTTCCGTGATCAATGCCAGGGAAGAAATCGGACGATTTCTGGCCAGGGGAAGGATCAACTTTCCCGACGAGGTTTTGTTTGCCCATGCTCTGGGAAAATTGATGAAACAGGAAACAAACCGGTATCCCCGCACCCGTATGCCGCAGGTGGACGTGAAAGCCGTACGGGATGTAATCGGGAAGGCCGGCAACGGCTATCTGATGCCGGAGGAAGTACAGCAACTGCTGGATGCAGCCGGCATTGACCGTGCACCCGAACGGGTGGCGGTCAGCAGCCGGGAGATGAAGGAAGCCTGTGAAACCATCGGTTTTCCACTGGTGATGAAAGTGGTGGGCCCGGTACATAAGTCGGATGTGGGAGGTGTGGAACTAAACATAAACCAGCTGGCGGAAGCAGAGGAAACATTCCACCGGCTGATGGGCATCCCGGAAGCCACCGGGGTACTGATCCAGCCCATGCTGAAAGGGATCGAACTTTTTGCCGGGGCCAAAAGGGAAGAGGGATATGGACATCTGGTCATGTGCGGGCTGGGTGGTATTTACGTGGAAGTGCTGAAGGATGTGCAGGTGGCTCTTTCTCCGGTAACGGAGGAAGAAGCGGCCGCCATGATCGGTCGATTGAAAGGAGTTGCCCTGTTGCAGGGTGTGAGGGGGAGGTCCGGTATTGATACAGGCAAATTCGCTACCGTCATCAGCCGCCTGTCGGTCCTGCTGGAAACAGCTCCCGAAATTTATGAAATGGATATCAATCCCCTCCTGGGATCGGAAGACAGGGTGGTAGCCGTGGATGCCAGGATCAGGATTGAAAAGGAAAAATAAGGGTTCTTGAGGTCAACGGAATGTGCATGGCGGCGAACCCTGTAAAAAGGATAAATGAAATAAACCCTGCAGATATGAAAAAAATAGGATTGTTTTACGGTCCAGAAAAAGGCTCGGTGGAAAGGGTGGCCCACCTGATAGCCGGTATGATCGGGGAAGGCCGGGTGGAGCTTCACCCGGTAAATAGTTTGGGAGCCGGTGATATCGAAAAATATGAGAACCTGATCTTCGGAATATCGACCGTGGGTCGGGAAACCTGGGAGGCCGAAGGAAAGGATGCCGGCTGGGACTGGTTTCTGCCCGAAATTGACCGGGTTAACTGGGAAAACAAAAAGGTGGCCCTGTTCGGGCTGGGCGATCATATTACCTATGCCGATTTCTTTGTAGATGCGCTCGGTTTGCTGGGCAAGCGTTTGCTGGATAACGGGGCAGATATCATCGGGCGTGTTTCGCCAGAAGGTTATACATTTTCCCATTCCAAAGGGCTGATAGACGGGAAATTCATCGGTCTGCCCCTGGATGAGGATTACGAAGCCGACAAAACCCCTGCACGGGTTGAAAGATGGCTTGAGGAGATACTTCCCCGCTTTCATCGTTAATACCATATTGTTTATGAGGGTTTTTGATTCATCCCGGGAACACGATACGCCCATTGATTTTCACACGGTGAGGAAAAAGATTTCGGAAAGCCGCCTCCCTCAGGTAGGTTCTTCGAGCATCCGCGAGATCGTCAGGCTGGTGAATGAAATTGAACGGGAAACAGGCCAGCGGTTTATCAGGATGGAGATGGGGGTACCGGGCCTGCCTCCCGCCGAAGTGGGGGTGGAGGCCGAGATACGGGCACTTCGCAGGGGTGTGGCATCGAAGTATCCCATGATCGAAGGGGTGAGGGAGTTGAAAGAAGAGATCAGCCGGTTCGTTAAATTGTTTCTCGATGTTGATGTAAGTCCGGCCGCATGTGTTCCCACGGTGGGATCGATGATGGGCAGCATGGCCGCTTTTCTCACGGCCAACCGGAACGACCGGTACCGCAAAGGTACCGTGTTCCTTGATCCCGGTTTCCCTGTTCAGAAACAGCAATGCCGTATCCTGGGGCATGAGTATGAGAGCATTGATGTGTACAACTGCCGGGGCGAAAAACTGAAGGAACGGCTGGAATCGGTGCTTGCCGGGGCTGCGGCTTCTTCCATTCTGTATTCCAATCCCAATAATCCTGCCTGGATCTGCTTTACGGAAGAGGAACTGCGCATGATCGGCGAATTGTCGATGAAATACGATGTGATTGTGATCGAAGACCTGGCCTATTTTGGTATGGATTACCGCCAGGATTACTCCCGGCCGGGCAGCCCACCTTTCCAGCCTACGGTGGCCAGATATACCGATCATTATATATTGCTTATATCCAGCTCGAAAGTGTTCAGTTATGCCGGCCAGCGTGTGGGAATGTTGGTCATGTCAGATGCGCTTTATGACCGGCATTACCCCGATCTGAAGCGGTATTACAGTTCAGACCGCTTCGGGCATGCCATGATCTACGGGGCTCTGTATGCCCTTTCGTCGGGATGTTCACATTCCGCACAATATGCCCTGGCGGCCATGCTGAAAGCTGCCAACGACGGGGAATTCAATTTCATCCGTTCGGTAAGTGAATATGCCCGCAGAGCTTCCCTGATGAAAAAACTGTTTACGGAAAACGGTTTTCACATGGTGTATGACAGGGATATCGACCGGGAACTGGCCGATGGATTTTATTTTACCTTTTCCTATCCCGGTTTTTCCGGCCCGGAGTTACTGGAAGAAATGCTGTATTACGGGATCAGTTCGATATCGCTGGTTATTACCGGAAGCCGGAGAACGGAAGGGCTCAGGGCCTGTGTGTCGCAGGTAAGTCCTGACCAGATGCCGTTGCTGGAGGAGAGGCTGAAAAGGTTTCACCGTGACCATTCCGGCTAGGTTGGGCAGGGCGGCGGATTGAACTTTGTAACGTTATGATAATTAATTACATAATATATCTTGTGTTCAATAACAGCCCTCCGTATGAGTTTCATCATGGGGCGCTGCTGATCAATTTTGTTATATTTGGTTTGCTGTTTAATCTGATAATTTATCATTATGGCAAAAGTAAGAGGTGCTATCGTTGTTGATACGGAACGTTGCAAGGGTTGCGAGTTGTGTGTGGGAGCATGCCCCACCGATGTCATCGGCATGGAAGAGGAAGTGAACAGTAAGGGGTATCATTATGCCTACATGAAAAATCCCGAAGCCTGCACGGGTTGTGTCAATTGTGCTATTATTTGCCCCGACGGGGTTATATCGGTATACAGAGTAAAAACTTCTTAAATTACATAAACCCGCTTTATATCATGGGAGAACTACGATTAATGAAAGGCAACGAAGCGGTGGCAGAAGCTGCCATACGTGCCGGAGCTGACGGTTATTTCGGATATCCCATTACACCCCAGTCGGAGGTAATGGAATACCTGATGGCCGAAAAACCTCATGAGAGGACCGGGATGGTGGTTTTACAGGCCGAGAGCGAGCTGGCTGCCATCAATATGGTGTACGGGGGAGCCGCATGCGGTAAAAAAGTAATGACTTCCTCGTCCAGTCCGGGTATCAGCCTGATGCAGGAGGGGATTTCGTATATTGCCGGGGCGGAACTGCCCTGCCTTCTGGTGAACGTGGTGCGCGGAGGCCCCGGTCTGGGGACCATTCAGCCTGCCCAGTCGGATTATTTCCAGGCGGTGAAGGGAGGAGGTCACGGCGATTACCGTTTGATCACGCTGGCACCCGCTTCCGTTCAGGAGATGTCTGACTTTGTCAAGCTGGGATTTGAGCTGGCCTTCAAATACAGAAATCCTGTCATGATCCTTTCCGACGGGGCCATTGGCCAGATGATGGAGAAGGTGGAACTTTTCGATCCCGTTCCCCGCAGCAAAGAAATTCTGCCCTGGGCCACCACGGGAAAAACACCCGACCGGGAAAGGAATATCATCACCTCGCTGGACCTTGATCCGAAACGGCAGGAGGATTTCAATCTGAAGCTTCAGAAAAAGTACGGGGAAATTGAGGAAAAGGAGGTGAGGTATGAAAAGATACAGTGTGATGATGCCGAATATCTGTTCGTGGCATACGGTACCAGTTCACGGGTGGTGCAGAAGGCAGTGCAACTGGCAAGGTCCAGGGGGATCAAGGTGGGACTGTTCCGGCCCATTACCCTGTGGCCTTTCCCTTCGAAGGAAATATTTGCCATGACCGGCCAGGTGAAAGGGATACTGTCTGTGGAAATGAGTGCCGGTCAGATGGTAGAGGACATTAGACTGGCGGTGAAGGGAAAAATTAAGGTGGATTATTACGGTAGAATGGGCGGTATTATCCCTACTCCCGACGAAGTAGTAGAAATGCTTGAAAAGAAAATTATCGGAGGATAAGAACATGGCTGAGATAACTCTTGATCAGATCATTCAACCGGAAAACCTGGTATATACCAAAAGCCGGATCATGACCGACACGGTGCTGCATTACTGCCCGGGCTGCGGTCACGGTACTGCACATCGCTTGCTGGCCGAGGTGATCGAAGAGCTTGACCTGCAGGCCGATACCATCGGGGTTGCCCCGGTGGGATGCTCGGTGCTGATGTACAATTACATGGATGTTGATATGCAGGAGGCAGCCCACGGAAGGGCTCCGGCCCTGGCCACGGCCATCAAGCGGCTGATGCCTGAAAAGTTCGTCTTTACCTACCAGGGAGACGGAGACCTGGCCGCTATCGGGACAGCGGAAACCATTCATGCCTGCAACCGGGGTGAAAATATCACGATTCTGTTTATCAATAACGGGATTTACGGAATGACCGGAGGGCAGATGGCTCCGACCACCCTTCCCGATATGAAGGCTTCCACCTGCCCTTATGGCCGGGATGTACGTATGATGGGGAATCCGCTGAAGATAACAGATATTGTGGCTACTCTTCCGGGATCATATTATGTGACACGGCAGTCGGTTCATACTCCCGGAAATGTAAGAAAAGCCAAAAAGGCCATCAGAAAAGCGGTGGAATACCAGAAACGCAACCAGGGAACCTGTTTTGTGGAGATCGTTTCCAACTGCAACAGCGGATGGAAAATGACACCGGCAGATGCAAACCAGTGGCTGGAAGAGAACATGCTTCCTTTTTATCCGCTGGGTGATTTGAAAGTACCCGAGGAATAAACAAAAAATGAAGATATCATGACTGAAGAGATCATTATAGCCGGTTTTGGCGGGCAGGGGGTTTTGTCTATGGGTAAGATCCTCTGTTATTCGGGAGTAATGGAAGGCAAGGAAGTGAGCTGGATGCCTTCCTATGGGCCTGAAATGCGCGGAGGAACGGCCAATGTTACCGTGATCATCAGTGACGAAAGGATCAGTTCGCCCATTCTGAACACCTACGATACGGCCATCATTCTGAACCAGCAGTCGATGGACAAGTTTGAAAAAACGGTGAAACCGGGGGGAATGCTCATTTACGACGGGAACGGGATCACCCGGCATCCGGAAAGGAAGGATATCACCATTTTCCGGGTGGATGCAGCAGAGGAGGCTGCCCGGATGAAATCGAACAAAGTGTTCAATATGATAGTTCTGGGCGGTTTTCTGAAGATCAAGCCTCTGCTGAAGATGGAGAATGTGCACAGGGGCCTTGAAAAATCCCTTCCCGAAAGGTATCACCACCTGATCCAGCTGAACGAGGAAGCCATCAAACGCGGAATGGAAATCATACAGGAAGTTTATCAGCCTGCCTAGTGTTCGGAAGTAAGAGCAGCAAACAGAAGTGATCACGGCACCGGGTCCTTACCGTGATCTTCTGCGGTAAAGCCCTTTTTTCAGAATGTATTCATACACGCGGTGCGGGAGAAAGAACCGCATATCCTTTCCCTGCGCGATCGACTCACGGATAAAGCTGGAAGATATTTCCATCAGCGGAGCTTCATGCAGGCTGATGTTGGGATGCTGTGCACCCTTCCCTGCCGGGTATCCCGCCCTGGGATAGACAAAAATCCGGTACTTTTGCAGCAATACCTGGTAATCTTTCCATTTGGAAAGGGTAGCCAGGTTGTCTGTCCCCATGATCAGCACAAACTCTTTGTCAGAATATTCTGCGGTAAGATGCGTGAGGGTGTTGACCGTATAGGATGGTTCCGGGAGCTGGAATTCAATGTCGCAGGCCAGGAACCGGGGATCGTCCTGCAGGGCAAGCCGCACCATTTCCAGCCGTTCAGGTCCGGGAAGCAGACCGGAGCTTTTTTTCAGGGGGTTTTGCGGGCTGACCACCAGCCATAGGCTTTCCACCGGGGTGAACTCGATGAAGTAATTGGCTATCATCAGATGCCCCACGTGAACGGGGTTGAACGATCCGAACAATAAACCGGTGGTTTTCATTTTGAATTTTCAATGAATGTTGTGACCATTTCCACCGCACGGTCAAGGGTTTCTTCCAGCCTGTCATTTACCAGTACGGTATCGAACCGGGAAGCGTATTCCATTTCCCGGGAGGCTTTTTGCGTTCTTTCCCTGATTTTTTCTTCGGTTTCTGTGGAACGTTTCCGGAGCCTTTTTTCAAGAATTTCCAGGGAGGGGGGACTGACAAAAATGGCCAGGGCACGGGAGCCGAACTGTTTTTTCAGGTTCATTCCTCCTTTAACATCCACATCGAATACCACATGTTTCCCGGCCTTCCATATCCGTTCGATTTCCTTCTTCAGGGTACCGTAATAGTGACCCGGGTATACCTCTTCCCATTCAGCAAATTCCCCGGCCTCGATTTTCTGTTTGAATTCGTTTTCTGTCATGAACCAGTAATCCTTTCCGTTGACTTCCCCTTTTCTCCGGGGACGGCTGCAGGCTGAAACGGAAAAGGACAGCCGGGGAACGATTTGCAGCAGGTGTTTCACAATGGTGGTCTTTCCCGCTCCCGAGGGTGCCGAAATAATGATCATTTTGCCCTTCTGTGCAGATTCTGCCATTTGCCAGAGGATTATGTTACAACATGTTGGCCAGTTGCTCCTTGATCTTTTCCAGCTCATCTTTCATCTGTACCACCATTTTCTGGATGCCGGCATCATTGGCTTTCGATCCCAGGGTGTTGATCTCCCGGCCGATTTCCTGAGCAATGAAGAAAAGTTTTTTGCCGGCAGGTTCTTCTCCTTTCAGTGTATCCTTGAAAAACCGGCAATGGTGATTCAGCCGTGATTTTTCCTCACTGAAATCGATTTTTTCCAGGTAATAGAGAATTTCCTGCTCAAACCGGTTCTCATCGATGTTCATGGACGACAGGTATTCTTCCAGATTGTTTCTGATGCGGTTCCTGATGCGTTCCCTGCGTTCTTTTTCCAGGGGTTCCACCAGCTTCAGCAGGCGCTGAATTTCTTCAATCCTTTTCTTCAGGTCGAGCTCAATCGATTGCCCTTCTCGGGTTCGGTATTCCCGGACTTCTTCCATGGCTTTCCTCAGGATTGTCAGTGCCGTTTCCCATTCTTCCCCGCTGATTTCCGGACGTTCGGTTTTCAGTACATCCGGTAAGCGCATGATAATGGAGAGGAAATGTTCCTCATTGCCGATTTGAAATTCCCCTGAAATACTTTTCAGTTGTTGAAAATAATTCCTCACCACTTCCCGGTTGACCTGGGGTGCCGTATCTTCTCCGTTATCCTCCGTATAGATGCTGCAGTCAATTTTGCCACGAACCAGTTGTTCGGCCAGCAGGCTTCTGATCTCCGATTCTTTTTCCCGGTAAAGGATGGGTGTTCTGATACCGATATCGGTTTGTCTGCTGTTGAGGGTGCGGATTTCGACAATGATATTCTTTTCCCCGTATTTCCCGTTTGCTTTTCCGTATCCTGTCATTGACTGAACCATGGTATTGTCGGTTTTAACGATATTCAAATAGCTGCCTTGCCTTAGCAAAGGTAGAAAATAAACCGGCACTTTTTTCACTGGTGACGGAATCCCCCGGCCGGTTCAATGTTTTACCACCACTTTTGCTTTCCATTTTCCCGACAGATAATAGATGTACGAAGCGGCCAAACCGGTGATCCAGGCTATAGGGGCCGACCACCAGATACCTGTTTCACCGATGCGGTTTGACAGAAAAATAGAAGCAGGGATGCGGATCACCCAGAGCGAAAGCAGGGTAATGAACATGGGAATGAGGGTGTCGCCGGCTCCTCTGAGCACGCCGTTTAGAGAAAACATCAGGCTGAAAACCAGGTAGAATGCACTGATGATGATCAGATATTCGTGTCCGATGCGAATGACTTCCTGGTCATTGGTGAAAATGGACATCAGTGTTTCCCCGAAAAGCATCATGACCAGGGTGACCGTAACGGATATGGTTCCCGACATCATGACGGTTGAGACAAGCCCCCTTTTTATCCGTCCCGGTTTGTTGGCACCGAGGTTCTGACCCACAAAAACCGAGAGGGCCATGCCGAAATTCATGGCCGGAAGGGAGGCGATGGAGTCGAGTCTTACAGCCGCCGCATAGGCAGCAATAACATTGGTGCCGAAACGGTTTACAATTCCCATCAGGAAAGTCATTCCCAGGGAGAAAAAGATCGTTTGCATTCCTGTCGGCAATCCGATGCGTAATCCCTGCCAGAAAATCTGGCGGTGGAATCTCATTTTCGGGATGGAAAAATGAATAATCCGGTGGGTCCGGTTCAGGTACAGAACGGCCGTTATAAAAGCCCATCCCTGGGAAACCACCGTAGCCCAGGCGGCTCCTGCAATTCCCCAGCCGAAGACCATGATAAACAGCAGATCGAGGCCGATGTTGGTCAGCGTAGAGATAATCAGGAAGTACATGGGGGTTTTTGAATCACCCAGCCCCCTCAGTATGGCACTGGTGCCGTTGAAGCCAAAGAATACCAGAATCCCCATAACATAGATATTCAGATACTTAAGCGCCTCGGGGAGCAACTGCTCAGGTAAACTGAGCAGACGGAAAAGGCTCCGGTTGATCCCCAGGCCAAGGGCCGTTACAACCAGCGAGGCAAAGAAGAGGAATATATACAGGGTATCGATGGCACGTTTCACCTGATCGATATCCCTGGAACCATAATACTGGGCGATAAGGATGGTGGTGCCTGAAGCAATGCCGATAATGAAAGATATGAGCAGGAAAATAATGGGAAACGATGCCCCTACGGCTGCCAGCGCTTCCTTTCCCAGCACATTCCCCACGATAATGCTGTCGACAATATTATACAGTTGCTGAAACACATTCCCGAGCAACATGGGAAGTGCAAAACGGAGTATGCGTTTCCATTCTTTTCCGGCAGTGAGATCTTGCATGTATCACATTCAGGATGCAAAAATGCGGTTTTTAGGCCGGTTTGTCAAGGCTTTTTCTGCTCCCCGGGTAATGAACCCGGATTTTTTCACGTTTTGGAAAAGAAATATTGGAGGAAAGGGTACGAGTCTCTATTTTTACGGAGATGAAGTATAATTAATTTCTTTTACATGAAAAAGGCCTGGCTCCTTATTTTATTTCTGGGGTTTCCGACTGTTCTTCAGGCACAGGAAAAAGCTGCTGGCACAGCACAGGTTGATACCCATGCCCTGGTAATATCCGATACCCTGCCACGGGTTCTGGTTCCCGTGAAGGAACTGGTTCCCGATTCCATACAGGAAGCCCTGTATATGGTGAGGAACCTGCTGGAAAGTGACAGTACAGGTTTGTTCTCCGAACTTTTGTTCAGAGAGGCGGTACAGCAACTGATCCATTATTTTGACAATCCGCTTCCCGATTCGGTGGCTCGCTTTCTGGACCAGTACAAGTATGCAAAATTGTATACGTACCCGATGATCCAGGAGGATACGGTTGATATTTTCCGAACAGATACCCTCTTTCTGCCGAAAGAATCGCTGAGGCAGGAAGAATCCGGGGATACGACGGCAACGACATACATGACCGACAGCCTGCTGAGCGTATTACCGCCCGTATTGCCGGGCATTCGTGACAGCCTGATCAGGCAGGCTATGGATACCTTGCGTCTGGTCTTCAGCGACAGCACCTCCCTCCACATTATTGCAGGGGAGGATACCACCGCAGAAGAACTGGAACTGAGAAATCTCCGTGAAAGGGTACTTACCCGTGATACCCTGATGCTGGTTGATTCCACACGGTATGCCCTGGTAGACAGCCTGCGGTATGCCATTCAACTCCTGGTGAAGGAAATGCAGACCGATTCGGTCAATCTCTGGATCAGGAATATTACCAATGATTCCCTGCAGGTATGGCTCAGCGACCGGGAACGGAATTTTTTCAGGTTCTGGGTTAAGAACGAGGCCCGGGATTCAGTGGGTTTGTGGCTTGAAGGACTTGACAGTAAAAATATGCGGATGATCATGGATGAGGGGGTATATGTGCGGTCTTTCAGTAAAAAACAGCAGAAGTGGGATCAGATGGAACTCCAGAGAAGAGTGGATGAAACACTCAGGAATATGAACAAGGTGCAGGTGACCACTCCGGCATGGACTTATGAAGTGGTAACCGGTCTGCAATTTTCCCAGGGTTATCTGTCGTACTGGGCAAAAGGAGGGGAAGGATCCGTGGCCGCCCTGTTCCAGATTGAGGCTTTTGCCAATTACTCAAAAGGGAAAAGCAAATGGGAAAACAGCTTGAATATCAAAACGGGAGTACTTCAATCGGGAGAAAAGGGATTAAGGAAAAATGAAGATTTGTTCGAGTTCAACTCAAGTTATGGTGAGAAGATGGTCAATAACTGGTATCTCAGCATTTTGGGAAATTTGAAAAGCCAGTTTTTCAAAGGTTACGATTACAAGGATACTACCGTTGTTTCGAATTTTCTGGCTCCGGGATATCTGGTTTTTGCGCTGGGGATGGATTATAAGCCCAACAAGAATTTCTCCCTGCTGATATCTCCGTTAACTTCAAAAACCACCATTGTACGAGACCTTGACAATGTCAATCCGGTAAAATACGGTTTGGAGGAAGGCGAACGCATTCGCCGTGAGATGGGAGGGTATGTTAAGTCTCGTTACAAAACCACCCTGACTGAAGATATTTCCCTCGAGAACAAGCTGGACCTGTTTACCAATTATTCCCGCAAGCCACAGAATATCGATATCAACTGGGAAGCTGTTTTGCGCATGAAGATCAATTTGTATATGGATGCCAATATTTCCACCCATCTCATTTACGACGATGATGTGGATATTCCTATGGAAAAGGTGGTGAACGGGGAAACTATCAAGACAACTACCAAGAAAATCCAGTTCAAGGAACTGCTGAGTGTGGGGTTCAGGTACCGGTTCTGATCTTTTTCCTGAGATCAGGCCAGTTTTTTCTCATAGATTCTGAAACGCTTGTGCTCCCTGGCTCCCAGTTTTTCGAGCTCGGCAATCATTTTTGTATTCGTTTCCAGGATGAGGTGGCTTTCGAGGAGGGTAATGCCCCTTTCCATGCAGCTTTCCAGCATTCTGATTCCCATAATGGCATCCAGTCCCAATCCCCTGTATGCCGGTTTGATCCCTCCAAGCAGGAGGGTAAGATGTCGGCTTGTTTTCGTGGATCTGAGAATATGCCACCAGCCAAAAGGCAGCAGCCGGCCTCCGGCCCGCTGAATGCCCTTGCAAATATCGGGTATACCTACCACAAATGCGGTCAGTTCATGATCGATGGAAACCATTTTAACGAATTCCGGGTCAATGACCGGCAGATACCTGGCTGCCAGTTCATTCATCTCTTCTTTGTTCAGAGGGTCAAAACCAAAAATATCCGTATAGGTTTCGTTCATGAGTTCAAAAACCTTATGTATCATTGGTTTTAATTCCCTCCGTTTTCTGAATTCCAGGACCCTGAAATTGTCACGATGGCTGAACCGCCGGCTGATTTTTTTATAGATTTCCGGAATAACTTCGGGCACAATGAAAATGAAATCCCTCAGATCCACTTTTTTCTGGTATCCTTCCTTCTCAACCAGTGAAGGCATGTATGGATGGTTGGTCGCAGTGGCCAGGATGGGTGGGTACTCGAAACCTTCGACCTGAAATCCCTGGGGATCTTTATCTGAAAAACCCATGGGTCCCACTATTTTAGGCATGTTGTGATGGAGGGCCCAGCTTTCCACTTCGTGCAACAGGGCCTGTGCCACGGCGGTATCATCGGGACATTCCATAAAAGCAAACCGGGCATGCGGGTCATGATGTCTTTCGTTATACCGATGGTTAATGATGCCCATGATTCGTCCTGCGGGCTTGCCGTTCTGCAGAGCCAGGCAGAGTATAGTGTCGCTGTATTCGAAACACTTGTTTTTTCCGGGATTAAAAAAAGAATACTCATCCACATAAACCGGAGGTACCCAGTTGGCATGATCTCTGTGCAGCTGTTCGGGAAGATGGATGAATGCTTTCAGATCACGGCGGGTTTTGACTTGTTTTATTTCTATGGTCATGGTAATAGATGGTATACCGGTTGATTCGGGTTTTTACGGCAAAATATAAAAAAATCCGGGAATATTCTTTTTTATCTATGCCGGATGACCCGGATGTGTATCAAGAGAAAGATCCGTTTCATTGATCAAGGTGCCTGAAAAGACGGATGTTAGTCAGATATACGGCAGGAAAGCTCAGCAGGCCTCCCAGTACATCGACTGCATAATGGGCCTTGATGTATATGGTGGAAGGAATCAACAGCACCACCAGAACTACAGCGGGTAAAAATGCCAGGCGGTTGCGCCGGTAGAGGAGGGTCAGTATGATCATGGCCATGGCCACATGAGAACTGGGAAAGGCTCCGGTGGGGCGTTCACCGATGGCCTGAATAAATTTAACCAGGTGACTGAACAGATAGGTAGCAGGGACCTCGGACTCGGGTGCTGCAAAGTGGAACTGGGGTCCTGCAGCCGGTACCAGGCAGAATATCAAATAATAAATATAGAAGGAACCGGTAATGATAAAAACATCGTGTCGGAAATGTTCTTTGTTTTTCCGGTATTCTGTCAGCAGAAAGCCAGCAATGAGCACGAAATAGCTGAAATATCCGAAAAACATCAGTTCATTGAACCAGGACCGGGAAAATACCTCCGAAAATACAATGCTCGGTTGCATTCCGAAGATGCTGTTTTCGATTGAAACCAGCCAGGGGTCCAGATTGGGAATGAACACATTGTTCAGCAAGTCGGTTTCGTTGTAGAATAGTCCCAGCAACAGAAGCGGATAGATATCGGTTACAAACCGTCCTGCCCTGCTCATGTTGTTGTTTCGGTAAAGAGCGATCAGAAGGATCAGCAGGCTGAGAACAACACGAAATGCCAGATGGGCTCCGGCGTAATCCAGCCGTTCCCATCCGACCACGGCATATACTCCCGTGATCCAGATGTAGGCCAGGGTGATCTGGTCCACCGGGGTCAGGCTTGTAACGGTTGAATCCCAGGCACGGTGCAATGCGCGGTACATGCTTATGAATTTTTCAGCAGTTTTCGGTAGATTTCGTAGTTTTCCCGGTCGAAAGTCACAAAAATGACTTCTTGGATGTTTTCATGCTTATCCAGGAATGCGGCTACTTCTTCCAGGGCGATCTGGGCGGCGTCCTCCTTCGGGAAGCCGTATACCCCGGTGCTGATATTCGGGAATGCTATATCGGGGATATCATATTCCACGGCCAGATGAAGGCTGTTCCGGTAACACGAGGCCAGCAGCTGATCTTCGTTGTGGGTGCCTCCCTGCCAAACAGGTCCCACGGTGTGTATTACATACCGTGCCGGCAGGCGGAATCCCGGTGTAATCTTTGCTTCCCCGGTGGGACATCCGTTCAGCTTCCTGCAGGCTTCCAGTAGCTGAGGGCCGGCTGCCCTGTGAATGGCTCCGTCCACTCCTCCGCCTCCCAGCAGGGTGGTATTTGCAGCATTCACAATGGCCGTTACTTCCTGCCGGGTGATATCGCCCTGAATCAGTTTGATACGGTCCATATTCCTGCTTTTTTCCGGTTCCTTTGCACCTGATCTGATTACCTGAGTTTTGCCCCCAGCTCTTTTTCAAAACTTTTCAGCAATCTGGCCATAACCTGGTCAATCTGCTTGTCAGTCAGTGTTTTATTTTCGTCCCGCAATACAAAGCTTACCGCGTACGATTTTTTCCCTTTTTCCACCTGGGGGCCTTCGTACACATCAAACAAATTTACGTTTTTCAGTAACTTTTTCTCGGTTTGCAGTGCCAGTTCGTACACCCGGCTGAAGGGGACTTCCCTGTCGAGCACCAGGGCAAGATCTCTCCTCACTTCCGGGAAACGGGGAATGCCTGTAAAACGGATACGTTGCCCGGCAAATAATTCCAACACATATTCCCAGTGGAAATCAGCATAAAAAACCGGTCCTCTGATGTCCATTTCCCTGAGCGTTTCCCGGGGGATATTTCCCATGGTCAGCAGAACTTTCCCTCCGTGCAGATATCTTGTTCCCTCTTCGAACAGGTCGTCGGGTGAATGATCCTGTTCCAGAGTACCGGGATCGATTCCCAGACGGACAAGCACTTTTTCAGCCACAGATTTCAGGGTGAAAAAGCAGACCGTTTCTTCCTTTCTGTGCCAGTTCAGCGGTTCCCTGTTGCCGGTGATCCAGATGCCCAGTCTTTCTTCCTGAAGGTACTGACTGAAATCCTTTCGGGATGACCGGAGATCATTCATGAAATAGATGTGTCCGAATTCATAAAGCTTCAGATCGTTCTGCTGTCTGTTCTGGTTATGCCTGATGGCTTCGAGACCGCCGAAAAGCAGCGTCTGCCTCATCACATCCAGGTCCTGGCTCAGTGGGTTGTACAGTCGCACACATTTTTCTTCCGGAAAGCTTTTGCTTTTTGAATAATACGTATGGCTGGTGAGTGAATTCGACATGATCTCGGTATATCCGCTGGCAGTCAGCATGTCGGCTATCATGTTTCTTACCCGGTCGGGCTCGGGTTTTTCTGCATACGACAAGCTGGAACGCATCACCGGCGGACTTTCTACCTGATTATAACCGTAAATGCGGAGCACTTCTTCCACCAGATCGGTCTCCCTGGTCACATCCACCCGGTAGGCTGGAACCCTGGTTTTCAGTCCATCCGCATTTTTTTCCAGAATTTCAATTTCCAGGGCTTCCAGGATGGAAATGATGGTTTCCGGCTCGATTTGTTTTCCTATCAACCGGGCGGTTCTTTCATAGGAAAATTCCACCGTATGATCGGGTATGGGATGGGGATAACGATCGATTATATCGCTGCTGATCTTTGCCCCGGCTATCTCTTTTATCAGCAGAGCCGCTCTTTTCAGCGCATACAGGGTCATGCGGGGATCGGCTCCCCGTTCAAAATGAAAGGAGGCATCGGTATTCAGCCCGTGCCTGCGTGCGGTTTTCCTGATAGATAGCGGATTGAACCAGGCACTTTCCAGAAAAACCCGGGTGGTTGTTTCAGTCACCCCCGAACGCAGTCCACCGAAAACTCCTCCGATACACATGGGTTCACGGGTGTTACAGATCATCAGATCCTCTTCCGAGAGTTCCCTTTCCACCTCATCCAGGGTGACAAACCGCGTTCCCCGGGGCATTTTTTTCACCACCACCGTTCCGCCTTCTATCCGGTCGGCGTCGAAGGCATGAAGAGGCTGACCGGTTTCATACAATACAAAATTGGTTATGTCCACCACATTGTTTACCGGAGTGAGTCCGATGCTGCGCAGCCTGTTTTGTAACCACGCCGGGGAAGGGCCTACCTTTACACCGGTCAGGGTAACCCCTGCATAACGGGGGCAGGCTTCTTCATCCTCTATCCTGACATCGATGGATAACTCGTAGTTGTCGGGTTTGAAGGCCTGCACCGGAGGCAGCAAGAGTTTTGTCTTATTCCGGATGGAAAACCAGGCTGCCAGGTCCCGTGCCGCCCCGTAATGTGACCCTCCGTCGATGCGGTTCGGGGTAAGGCCCACCTCGAAAACCGTATCGGCGTAGAGCTGAAAATATTCTGATGCAGGGGTTCCGGGTCTGGCGGAAGGATCAAGTACCATGATGCCCGAATGATCCGTTCCCAGTCCCAGTTCGTCTTCCGCGCAGATCATTCCTTCGCTGATTTCCCCCCTGATCCTGGTTTTTTTGATCTCGAAAGGTTTGTCGCCCTGAAAAAGAACGGTTCCGGGCAGAGCCACCGACACCTTCTGTCCTGTCGCCACATTGGGTGCGCCGCAAACGATGGGCAACAATTTTCCGTTGCCCACATCCACTGTGGTAAGACTGAGCTTATCGGCCCCGGGGTGCTTTTTACAAGTAACCACTTTTCCGATCACCACTCCTTTCAGGCCTCCCTTCACACTCTCGAAGGTTTCCATATTTTCCACCTCCAGCCCGATATCGGTCATGATCCGGGCCATTTCCTCGGGAGATATGTCGGTTTGTAAATATTCCCTGATCCAGTTGTACGAAAGTTTCATCGATGGCTATAGTTCTTAATTACTGGGCAAAATTAAGGATTTTCTCCTGAAATCATAACGGCCTTACCGGCATTGGTTCTTTCTGCTGAATGCCGATGAAGAGATGGGAACTTGAACGGAATATGATATATTTGTAGCTTATGAAACAAGATTCGAAAAACGAAAGGAAACCCTTGATTCTGATTACCAATGATGACGGTATCAGGGCAAAGGGATTGAAAGCGCTGGCAAAAGTAGCAAGAGAATTCGGCCGGGTAGTGGTGATGGCTCCCCAGGAAAGCCGGTCGGGAATGTCGCATGCCATTACTTCGGAGCATCCCCTGCGTGTGTATGAACAGAAGTCGGAGCCTGGATACCGCGAATATGCCTGCACCGGCACCCCGGTTGATTGTGTGAAGCTGGCTCTTAACCGGTTGCTTGAAGAAAAACCCGATCTGGTACTATCGGGGGTGAATCATGGATCGAATGATTCCATCAGTGTGTTTTATTCGGGAACTATGGCCGCTGCCATCGAGGGATGCATTAACAAAATCCCTTCTGTGGGATTTTCCCTGCTGGATTATGATCAGGATGCCGATTTTACCGTTGCTGAAAAATATGTTAGGATACTGATTGACAGGGTACTGAAAAACGGATTGCCTGCCGGAATATGCCTGAATGTGAATATTCCCGCCCTACCCGAAGATTCGGTTAAAGGGGTGAAAATTTGCCGGCAAACCGACGGGATATGGCAGGAAGAATTCGTCAGGAGAACGGATCCCTTCGAAAGGGATTATTACTGGCTGACCGGATTCTTCAGGAATTTCGAGTCAGAAGCAGAGGATACCGATGAATGGGCTCTGCAACATGGATATGTGTCGGTGGTTCCGATAAAGACCGACCTGACCGATTATGATCTGATCAACACCCTGAAACAATGGGATTATGAAGACTAAAGCCAACCGCGTGGAGCTGGGATTGTTTCTGGGCCTGTTGATGCCTGTTCTGACATTTTTTGTGTTTTACCTTTTTTTACACGACGAATCCGGAATAGTAGAGTTTATCAACGAGGTCATTGTCAGGCAGATTTCCACCCAGGTGATCAGCCTGTGTGCCGTTCCCAACCTTCTGCTTTTTTTTATTTTCATCTGGGCCGACCGTTTGTATTCCGCCCGCGGGGTACTGACCGCCACTTTTATTATTGCTTTTGCCGTTTTGATACTGAAGTTTGTTATCTGAATATGTCCGCATGAAATACATGATCATAGCCGGAGAGGCCTCAGGAGACCTTCATGGTTCCCATCTGGTGAAAGAATTGAAGAAACTGGATCCGGAAGGGATATTCCGCGGATGGGGAGGGAATCTTATGCAGCAGGCCGGCGTGGAACTAATGGCCCACTATAGGGACATGGCTTTTATGGGATTCATTGAGGTACTGTTCCATCTGGGTAAGATCCGCAATTTGTTCAGAACCGCACGGAAGGAACTTGTGCTTTTCCGCCCTGATGTGCTGATCCTGATCGATTACCCCGGTTTTAACCTGCGGATGGCACGTTATGCAAAAGAACAAGGTATACGTGTGTGTTACTATATCTCGCCCAAGGTGTGGGCATGGAAGAGTTCCCGGGTAAAAAAGATCAAAAAATACGTTGACCAGATGTTCGTGATCTTTCCTTTTGAAGAGGAGTATTACAAAAGGCACGGATATCAGGTTTATTTTGAAGGGAATCCTCTGATCGACAGTATCAGCCGCTTTGAGGGGAATATGGTGTCGCGCGAGGAATTTATGAAACGGAACGGTCTGGATAACAGGCCCCTGATTGGCATTATTCCCGGCAGCAGGATTCAGGAAGTCAAAAGAAACCTGCCTGTAATGCTGAAGATGACCGAGCATTATCCCGAATTTCAGTTCCTTGTGGCGGGTTTCCCGACGCTTGACAGAGATATGTATGCAAACATGATCTGCAACAGAAAAGTACATCTGCTGTTCGATCAAACCCGTGAGATCATGAAATTTGCCAAGGCTGCCATTGTAACTTCGGGTACTGCAACCCTGGAAACCGCCCTGCTGAAGACTCCCCAGGTGGTTTGCTACCGTGCCCATCCGCTTTCGTATCTCATGGCCAGGATGCTGGTGAAAATAAAGCATATTTCACTGGTGAACCTCATTATGCAGCGAACGGTGGTGACCGAACTGATTCAGGGCGATCTGAATCCGGAAAGGCTGAAGCAGGAAATGGACCTTCTGCTGTATGATGCTGCGACCATCCGCCGGATTCTCGATGACTATGAAACACTGGCTTCCATGCTGGGAGAACCGGGAGTATCAAAAAGAATTGCCAGCCGGATCATATCCCACGGAACATGATCCAAGGCTCTTTCAGAAAATATCTGTTCCTGTTGCTGGCCATATCTTCCCTTTGGTCCGGCCTTTATGCCGATTCCTCCAGGGTTCATATCGGATTGTTTTATGAGTGGCTGGTTTTTTCGGCCGTGGTCACTCCTGAGCAGGGCGAATGGGTTATGGTGGCCGACAGTCTTACTTATCCTGCACAGGGAATGTTGTATGTCAGCCTGGTGGGTGATCGTGTGTTGTTCCGGGGAGAAAACGGCATGAGGCGGAGCTGTGAGAAACTTTTACTGAAACCCGCCGACAGTACGGGAGTGATTGCCATCAGGCCGTTGCACATTCCTGCCGGAAAGAGATTGTACCGGGGCATACTGAAGATCATTCCCGAACCCATAGGCCTGAAACTGATTCTGGAAACTTCCCTGGAGGAGTACCTGGCGGGTGTGGTGTATACGGAAGGAGGGGGAAGTGCCGGCATAGAATTTTACAAGGCCCAGGCTGTGCTCTGCCGCACCTATGCTTTCAGGCATTTCGGCAAACATGGCGCCGAAGGGTTCAACCTGTGCGACGGAGTTCACTGCCAGGCTTTCCTGGGTATGCCTCCCTCCGGACATCCGGTTTACCGGTCGGTAACCCAAACCCGGGGTCTGGTGGTCACTGACCGGAACGGAGAACTGATCACCGCTGCTTTTCACAGCAATTGCGGAGGGCAAACTGCCGACGGTCACAATGTGTGGATAGGGGATATGCCTTACCTGCGCCCGGTTCAGGATACATTCTGCCTGCACGGCAGGAATGCGCGGTGGACCAGGTCCGTTCCACTGAGTGACTGGAAGCACTATCTCAGGGAACAGGGGATACCGGAGGAAATGCTGCATTCGAATGCCGGCCTGGATTTTTTTCAACCTGAACGCACAGATTATTACCGGCTGGGGAATTATACCGTTCCGCTGGCGCGGATCAGGGAAGACTGGGGTTTGAAATCTGCCTTTTTTGATATTGGCATAGGGCAGGACCGGGTGATCCTGAATGGAAGGGGGTACGGCCATGGAGCAGGAATGTGTCAGGAGGGGGCAATGAAAATGGCAGAACTCGGGTATAATTTTTATGATATTATCCGTTACTATTTCCACGGAGTGACGATTCAGAAGTTTCCGGGAAAAGAAGAAGTCCCGTAACGCTGTACCCGTAATATTCATTACCTTTGGACAACAAACCAAAAAAATATGTTGGCGCTGTTCAGGAAAGAAATAAGCGGTTTTTTCAGTTCGGTGACCGGGTACCTGGTGATTATTATATTTCTGATAGCCAATGGATTGTTTTTGTGGGTGTTTCCCGGACAACTGAACCTGATCGACAGCGGGTATGCTACCCTCGATACCTTTTTCCTCATGGCTCCCTGGATTTTTCTGTTTCTGGTCCCTGCCGTCACCATGCGCCTGTTTGCCGAGGAAAAACGGACAGGTACACTGGAATTGCTGTTGGTAAGGCCCATGACTCCCTTTCAGCTGATTCTGGCCAAATACCTGGCTGCCCTTACTCTGGTGCTATTTTCCCTGCTGCCTACCCTGGTGTATTTCCTTTCCGTTTATCTTTTGGCCGATCCTCCGGGCAATATGGATACCGGAGCCACCTGGGGGTCGTATACCGGACTTTTCCTTCTGGCCAGCCTGTATGCAGCCATCGGATTGTTTTGTTCTTCACTTACTGAAAACCAGGTAATTGCATTTATCCTGGCAGCCGGTATTTCGTTTTTCATGTATCAGGGTTTTAAGTCCATCGGGTTGCTTCCCTTCCTGGAAAGCATAGATCATTTTGTGATACGGATCGGCATAAGCGAGCATTACCAGTCACTAAGCCGGGGGGTGATCGATTCGCGGGATATATTTTATTTTCTGGGCTGGAATATGGTTTTCCTGCTATTTACACGGACCGTACTCGAAAGCAGAACATGGTGATAATGAAAAAGATGTGGAAAAACAACCAGGCAAGAAGAAGTGTGTCGCAATTGTTGATGGCCGTGGTGGCTATTTTATTGCTTGGATACCTTTCCTCGTTCGTATATTTTCGTCTTGATCTCACGGCCGATAAACGGTATACCCTTTCGGAACCTACCCGCAGCCTGCTGAAAGATCTTGACAAGCAGGTGTTTATTCGGGTATATCTGGAAGGGGATATGCCCATCGGACTGAAGAGGATGCGGCGGAGCATCAAGGAAATGCTGGATGAGATGAGGGTGGTGGCCGGCTCCCGTCTGGCATATGATTTTGTCAATCCCTCAGAAGAGAAAGATGCCCGGCTGCGCCAGGAGTTTCATAACAGTTTGATGGAAAAAGGATTGAAGCCGGTGGATGTGGTGGAAAGCAAGCAGGAGGGGGGCACCGACACCCGCAGGGTCTTTCCCGGGGTGATCATTCATTATGGAAGTAAAAACATAGCAGTGAACCTGCTGTCGAATAATCCGGTCCTTTCTTCCGAAGAAAACCTGAACCAGTCGCTTCAGGCTCTGGAATACAAACTGATGCATGCCATATCTTCCCTTGTGGCAGATACCGTGAAAAAAGTTGCCTTTGTGGAAGGGCATGGTGAACTGGGTTACCTGGATGTGCTGGATATTACCGATGAACTGGCCCGGTATTATGAAGTATACCGTGGATTTATCGATACGCAGTCGCCCAACCTTGACGAGTACGCGGTGGTTATTGTTGCCCGGCCCACCGGAAAATTCACAGAAGAGGAGAAATTCATTCTCGACCAGTACATTATGAACGGGGGAAAGGTACTGTGGCTGATCGATGCGGTAACAGTGAACCGTGACAGCCTGTCCACCGGCGAAACCACCCTGGCTCTGGTGAATGAAACCAACCTGGAAGACATGTTGTTCAGGTATGGTGCACGGGTTAACCCGGTTTTGTTCAAGGATCTGCAATGTGCCCTGATTCCCGTCAACACGGCTCCCGCCGGAGAGCAGCCCCGGTTTGTGCCTGCACCCTGGCCGTATTATCCGCTGCTGGCTCCGAGGAAAGACCATCCGATAACCAGGAACCTGAATTTCATTAAAGCCGAATATTCCGGTACCATCGATACGGTGGGCACATCACAGGCGGTAAGGAAAACCGTTCTTCTGGTTTCGTCCCGTTATGCCCGGCTGGTACGCGTTCCTTCGTTTATCAGTCTGCGGCAGATCGACGAAAAACCGGTGCAGGAAGAATACAACCAGTCTTTCCAGACGGTAAGCCTGTTGATGGAAGGGAAATTCCAGTCGGTTTTTACCCACCGGATGACCGGGAAATATGCCCTGCCTCCGGGAAAAACATTCAGGGAACAGAGCCTGCCTACGGCCATGATCGTGGTGGCCGACGGCGACCTGATCCGGAATGAGGTCAGAGGCCGGGGAAGTAATCCGCATCCCCTTCCCCTGGGGTATGACCGGTACATGCAGCAAACTTTCGGGAATAAGGATTTTCTGATGAATGCGGTGAACTACCTGACCGACGATGCGGGCCTGATGCCGCTCAGGGTGAGGGAACTCAGGCTGTTGCTTCTTGACAGGGCCAGGATCATGGAATCGGGCACTTTCTGGAAAACATGTAACCTGGTGGCCCCTGTACTGCTGGTTGTTCTGTTCGGCGTGCTGGTGAACATTATCAGGAAAAGAAAATACGGCAGGCCGGAAAAATTTGGGTGATTTCTATGAAAAAGAAGAATGTTCCCGTTTTTTTCGTTTTTGCTGTTGCTGCGATAGCAATGTGGGTCTTCCTGTCCGATCCCTTTAGCACACTGAGCCGGGCCGACCGGAAAATTCCCCTGGAAGACCACGAATCGATCACTTGTATTGTGCTGATCCGGGGGAATGATACTTTGATTCTTTCCTTTCGGGAGGAGGGGATATGGGCGGTAAATCAACGGTATGAAGCGGGTCTGGAAAGGGTAAAGAGGCTGCTGGGCTGGCTTCAGCGCCTGGATATCCAGGCGCCTGTTTCCCGGCCCGAGAATGAGTTGTCGGACAGCTTACCGTTTTATCCGTTCCGCCTGAAGTTATTCGAAGGGAAACGAAAAATACGTGATCTTTATATTCAAACGGGATCAGCAGATGAAACACGTTTCCTGGTAAAAGGGGCGGGTCGCAGGCAATGGTTCCTGGCCGAGAGTTACGGTATGGATGTCAAACCGGATGATCTGCTTACAACCTGTCCAATCTCATGGCGCAGCCATACGCTTTTCCGTCTGAACCCGGCCGATATTCGTTGTGTTGAGCTGACTTATCCCGCAGAGCCCGGTGCTTCCTTCCGGCTTGGCTACCATCCGGACGAAGGGTTTACCCTCCGTAACCACGCTGGCGAACCGGTGAATGCATTTAATCGCAAGCGGGCTGGCAGGTACCTGTCGTATTTTATGAATATCCGGTTTGAATCGTTTCCGGACAGCGAGGAGAGGAGGGTGGCCGATTCCCTGAAAAATACCGGTACCCTGCCTGTATTCCGACTGTGTGTGGAAACCACTGACGGGACCAACCATAAAACAGAATATTATCCTGTTCCCAAACAAACATCCAACGGCACCTATGTGCCCGATCCTTACCGTTTGTATGGATACTGGCCTGAGCATGATGAATATTTTCGGATCAGGTATCTGGATATCGATCCCGTTTTAAAAAGGATGAATTATTTTCTCGAATGAATAGCGTTGGTCTATTGACAAAATTTTTGTATTATTGATTTCCATAAATTTGTGTTCCGCTATAATTTAAAATCTTCAAACAAAAATAATTGCATATGAAGTTCGTCGTTTCCAGTACAGATCTTTTGGGCCATTTGCAGGCCGTAAGCCGGGTGATCAGTTCCAAGAACACGCTACCCATTCTGGATAATTTCCTTTTCTCATTGCAGGATCATACCCTTGAGATCACTGCATCAGACCTGGAATCGACCCTGATTACCGTGATGAACCTGGAGAATGCTACCGATACCGGATCTATCGCCATTCCCGCGAAGATACTGATCGATACCCTGAAAGAATTTCCGGAACAGCCGTTGACTTTTGAGATCAATCTTTCAACTCTTTCGGTGGTGATCAGCTCCGAGAACGGAAAATTTACCATCGTGGGGCAGAAGGGATCGGATTTTCCCCAGATTCCGGTGATCAAAAAAGAACAGAAATCGGAGCTGACCATGTCATCCGACCTGCTTTTTTCGGGGATCGGTAAAACCATTTTTGCCACGGCCGACGATGAACTCAGGCCGGTGATGAACGGCATCCTCATTGAGATGACGCCCGAACATATCACCTTTGTGGCTTCCGATGCCCATAAGCTGGTAAGATACAGGCGAACCGACGGAAAAGCGGAAACAGGTTCGTCATTCATTCTTCCGAAAAAACCGGCTGCTTTGCTGAGGAATATTCTTCCCCGGCAGGAAGAGGACGTAAAGGTGGAATTCGACGAAAAGAATGCCTATTTCGGATTGAGTCACTACCGTCTCATCTGCCGGCTGGTGGAAGGGAACTATCCCAGTTATAATTCCGTTATTCCTACGAACAATCCCAACAAGCTGATCGTCAACCGTCAGCAATTCTACAATACCCTGAAACGGGTTTCGGTATACTCCAACCAGGCCAGCAACCTGGTAAAACTGCAACTTACCGGGAACCAGATGACCATTTCTGCGCAGGATATTGATTTTTCCATTTCAGCCTATGAGCGCCTCCAATGTCAGTATGAAGGAGATGAGATGGAAATCGGTTTCAAATCGGTTTTCCTGATCGATATCCTTTCAAATCTTTCTTCAGAAGAAGTTTCCCTGGAACTTTCCGATCCCACCCGTGCGGGGATCATTGTGCCTGCACAGACAGAGGTGGAAGATGAAGATGTTCTGATGCTGCTTATGCCCATGATGATCAATAACTGACCGTTCGGAAGCCCGGTTTCCGGTCCCGTAAATACTATTTCATGGAGCTTCAACTCAAAAAACCCATTGCTTTCATTGATCTTGAAACAACGGGAATCAACATTGCCACCGATAGAATTGTCGAGATTTCCATACTTCGCATCGATCCCGGAGGGAAAAAAGATTCGGTGACCCTCCGTGTGAATCCCGAAATGCCGATCCCTCCTGAATCAACGGCTGTGCACGGCATATCCGATGACGATGTGGCAGATGCCCCCACCTTTGCCCAGGTTGCCCGCAATATTGCCCGCATGTTGGAAGGATGCGACCTGGCAGGATACAATGCCGGAAGGTTCGATATTCCCCTGCTGGCTGAGGAATTTTTGAGAGTGAATGTGGATGTGGATCTGAAACGCTGCCGGATTGTGGATGTGCAGAATATTTTCCACAAAATGGAACAGCGTACCCTGAGTGCTGCCTATAAATTTTACTGCAATAAACTGCTTGAGGGAGCCCATACGGCAGAGGCCGATGTAAGGGCTACCCATGAAATTCTGGAAGCCCAGCTCGACAGGTACGGTGACCTGGAAAACGATGTGGAATTTCTTTCTTCCTTCTCGTTTCATAACCATCATGCCGATTTTGCCGGACGGATCATATACGACGAGAACGGAACGGAAATTTTTAATTTCGGGAAGCACAAAGGAAAACCGGTGGAAAAGGTACTGAAGGAAGAACCCAGTTACTACGCCTGGATGATGAACGGCGAATTTCCCCTGTATACCAAAAAGGTGCTAACAGAGATTAAACTGCGAGCATTCCAGAAATAAACCCGCTCATGAAAATTATCTGCATTGGGAGGAACTACGCCGATCATGCCCGCGAATTGAACCATCCGCTTCCCGAAAAACCCATTTTCTTCCTCAAACCCGATTCTGCTATTCTGATCCACAACAAGCCTTTCTACCTGCCTGATTTCATGGGAAGTATACATTATGAGGCCGAGCTGGTTGTAAGGATCAACCGGCTGGGGAAGAACATTGCTCCGAAATTTGCTCCCCGTTATTATGATGCCGTTACACTGGGTATCGATTTTACCGCCCGTGACCTGCAAAATGAATGCCGGGAAAAAGGTCTTCCCTGGGAAATCGCCAAAGCTTTCGACGGTTCGGCGGCGCTCGGTCCTTTCCGGGACATTCCTTCCCGGGGACTGCAAAACATTCTTTTCCGCCTGGATGTAAACGGAAGAACTGTTCAGGAAGGGAACACCGCCCACATGATTTTTCCGGTGAACGAACTCATAGCCTACGTGTCAAAGTTCATGACCCTCCGTACAGGCGATCTGTTTTTTACAGGGACCCCGGCGGGAGTAGGTCCTGTGAATAGGAACGACCGGCTGGAAGCTTATCTGGAAGGAGAAAAGCTGCTGGATTTTTTTATCAGGTAAACGGCCCTGCATCCTGCGAAACGTTTACCCCTGATTTCCCGCCTGGGTGTATGCCTGCATTTCTTCAAGGAATCCCCTGAAAAATTCCAGGATATCATTGTCGGAAGGATTTTCCAGCACATGATGGCACAGGCGTTCATAGGATTCTTTCTTCCCGATCACACGACTCTTTACCAGGTCGAAGACTTTCAGACAGGTCGTTTGCCCGTGCCGGTTTCCTGATGCTTTTCCGGCGGATCGGAAAAAAGTGCGTGTCAGTTCGTATTTCACCTTCTGAGTATCCCACAGTGTTTGATCGTGAGGAAAATATTTTTTCATATGGGTGAACCTGGCCTCAAGATTTGTCAGTACTTTCCCGGGAATCCGGCCGGGAGGAATTCCCCTCATCAGGTATATTTCCAGGTACCTGATGATACCAATCCTTCCCATGGCATCCATATCATCGGCCATGCCGAGAATGCGGATCAGTTCATTCCCCTCGTTCAGGTAAGTCTTGTCATCGTGCTTTTCCACGGCTACCAGAGCGGGCTGGTAAATGGACAGGTCAGGTGCCGACTGTTCCAGGAATTCGGTAAGTAAAAGCCGGGAGAAAGATCCGTGGGACGGTCCGGTCTCCCTGATCATTCCCGTATCGTGAAAAAAGGCGGCCAGCAACAGGTTTTCAGTAAACATCCGGTTGAAAGTATGCCCCTGTGCCTCAAAGGCTTTTAAGAGGGTTCTGGCATTTTCCCATACCCTCGCGTGGTGTGTTTCGTCATGCGAAGGAAGATGCGTATTACGGAATAATGCACCGACATGCCGGTAGATATTTTTTGTCCGGGCCTGATCGGGGTTCGTTACGGCTGCATTCCTGCTCATGGTTCTGTAAATAAAAAAAAGCAAAAAAGGATTCCTTTTTTGCTTTTCTGACAGTTTTTTACCCGGGATCAGCGATTGGAGGCAAGTTCCCTGGCCAGATTCAATATGGTGGTATCGTCTAGTGAAACAATTCCCCCGTCGGGACCTTGTTCCAGGTGCATTCCCACTGTCTGCCCCTTTTCATAATTAGTGCCTCCGAAATAATTCCGAACCGTTTCCACATCCAGATTCAGCTTGTCGGCAATTTTTTGCATGCTACCGTCGGGTAAACTGTCTTTGATCCTCCTCAGTTCGTTGAAAGTAATCGTCTTCATCATTCGAATTAAATAGATATGGACAAAAAAAGGGTACAATCGTCAAAAATAGTTAATAAAAAATGGATATAAAAGGAAGACGGTTCTTAAATTTTGTTAAAAGGGTCAGAGCGGATGCCGGCGTAAGAAGCGGCATTCATGGATCCCTGATAATGTATACATTATAATCGCCCAGGTATTTAAAACCATGTTTTTTATACAGGGATACGGCTTTCCGGTTATTCCTGTGCACCTCCAGTTTGATCTGTGTTTTCTTTTCTCTGGCAAAGGCAATCGAAGCTTCGGCAAGCCGGTGTGAAAGACCCTGTCCCTGATAATCCGGATGAATGCCGAAATGATGCAGGTGCAGCCTTCGGCCGTCGAATGTGATCCATGAGGTGCCGATGATCTCATTTCCGGACTGCCTGATCATCACCAGCAGGCGGCCTCCCAGTTCCAGACTTCTTTCAATTACCTGTTGGTCGTCGCCTCTTTGTTCGTCTCCCATCCCGGTGAGTTTCCATAGTTCGATGATCCGGGGATAATCTTCCGGGGAATAATCCCTGATCATGACTGATTGCTCAGGAGGTTCCTTCTTTTTTGATCTTAAGAACATACAACTGACCTGTTTCTTCCCTGATTACCTTCACCGGGGCTCCCTTTTCAATATATCCGTATTCGGCTTTGGCATCATAAATCTCATCATCGATGCTGACCTTGCCCGAGGGCCTGAGTACCGTGGAGGCGATGCCGGTTTTTCCTACCATGGCCGAGTAATGGGTTTTATCCACACCTATAAAGCCCTCTTCCTTGTTCTGTACGGAATCGAGAGCCCAATGGAGAAAGATTTTTCGTGAAGTGAACACCTTTCTGCTGATATACAGTGATAAAAAGAAGGCTACCAGCATAGACAACAGCACTGTGCCCAATGCCCGGAGAAGGGTGCTGAATGCAGTCAGTGTATCGAAATGAAAAACAATGTTGTCAACCAGGCTCATAGTGAGCCCAACCACCAAGAAGATGATACCGCTCACGCCTGCAATACCGAATCCGGGTATGGCAAAAATTTCCACCGCCAGCAAAATGAGACCGGCAATGAAGATTACCAGTTCCCAGTTCTGGGCCAGGCCTTCGAGGTAGAGCGGCGCAAAATACAGTATGGCGGCTACAATGGCTGCTCCCAGGGGAAAGCCCACGCCCGGCGATTGCAATTCGAAATAAATACCCCCGATGATGATCATTATCAGAAGACCACTGATCAACGGACTGATCAGAAACCCGATGATGTGGTCAAGGGTGTTTTTTTTGTATTCCAGAATAACGTAATTTTCAATACCTGCTTTCTCCAGCACTTCCGGTATGTTTTCGGCCTGTCCTTCGCAATATCCGTGGGCAATGGCTTCATGAACCGTGAAGGTCAGCACCTGACCCGTATCTACAACCCCCGGAATAACGATCCGCGGATCGACCATGGCTTCGGCAATTCCAGGGTCTCTGTGCCAGGTATACAGTGTGTCGCCGTACCTGATCAGAGTATCTTTGCCGTGAGCTTCTGCCGTGGCCCTCATGACCGACCGCATGAACGACTGGTATTTGTCCGGAGCGGCTGTTCCGGTTGCATCGACCACCGTGGCCGCACCCATGCTGGCTCCCTGCCTCATGTAGATGCTGTCACAGGCAATGGCGATCAGGGCTCCGGCTGAGGCTGCCTGGTTATTGATGAATACCATGACCGGTACGGGACTGTTCAGGATCTTTGTCCGGATGGAGTCGGCAGCTTCCACCGCTCCCCCGTACGTATTCATCTCAATCAGAATGTAATCGGCCCCAGCTTGTGCCGCCTCTTCGAAACTGCGTTGGGTAGTCCTCCAGGCGGGGGCTGCAATTTCTTCCATGATCTCAAAAAGGTATATGACCGCCCGTGAGGTGTCGGTATTTACCGTCCGCATCATGGTGGTGTCCTGCGATGTAACCGGCAGGAGCGGCAACAAAAGGAATAATGCGGTCGTCAGTAGCTTGTGCATGGGATGTTTCTGTGTTAATGAAACAAAGATAAATGATTCCGGGGTTGTGTGGTGAATTCTTCGGTGCTTTTTTCCGGAAGGGTGTTTGAAGACCTGTGAAACGTGCCAAATTTTCATAACTTTGCCGGGTAGAAAAGCCTCTGGCATGAAACTTTTCCCCCTTACGGCCATTTCACCTGTTGACGGAAGATACCGGCAGAAAACGTCTGCACTGGCTGCTTATTTTTCCGAATATGCCCTGATGAAATACCGGGTCAGGGTGGAGGTGGAATACCTGATCGCCCTGGCAGCCATTCCTCTTC
>DQWH01000193.1 GCA_011042635.1 Bacteroidota bacterium
AAGATAAACTGTGTTTCAGCGCCATATTCGAAATGGATGAACAGGCCCGGGTACTGAGCGAGTGGTTTGGCAAAACGGTGATCCGTTCCAAACGAAGGTTCAGTTACGAAGAAGCCCAGGAGGTAATCGAGACCGGGCAGGGAGATATGAGCCGGGAAATTCTGGTTTTGCACCGGCTGGCAAAGAAACTGAGAAAAGCCCGGTTTGCCGCCGGGTCAATCGATTTCGAACGAACGGAAGTAAAATTCGATCTGGATGAGAGAGGGCGTCCCCTGCGTGTACACTTTAAGGAAAACAAGGAAGCGAACCAACTGATCGAAGAATTTATGTTGCTGGCCAACAGGAAAGTGGCCGAAAAGGTGGGGAACCCCGGCAAGGGGAAAAAGGGGAAAACATTCGTGTACCGCATTCATGACAAACCCAATCAGGAAAAGCTGGAAAAACTCTCGATGCTGGTTACGCGTTTCGGATACAAACTAAAAACCTCGGGTCAGGGTGTGTCAGAATCATTCAACCGGCTTCTTGACGGGGTAAAAGGAAAGAAAGAACAGGACCTGATAGAAACCCTGGCCATCCGGACCATGGCCAAAGCCAGGTATTCAACTGAAAATATAGGACACTACGGACTTTCGTTCCCATATTATACACACTTCACCTCACCCATCAGGCGTTACCCCGATATGATGGTACACCGGTTGCTGGAAGCATACGCTCAGGGAGCTCCTTCAAAAAACCGCGACAGGTATGAATCCCGCTGCCAGCATTCTTCCGAAATGGAACAGCGGGCCACCGATGCCGAATGGGCCTCCATCAAATACAAACAGGTGGAATTCATGAAGGACAAGATCGGCCGGGTGTATGAAGGAATTATTTCCGGGGTGGCCGAGTGGGGACTGTATGTGGAAATCGTGGAAAACAAATGCGAGGGAATGATCCCCATCCGGGAACTGGGCGACGATTTTTACGAATATGATGATGATCAATACTGTTTACGGGGGCGCCACAGCAAGAAATGCTACCAGCTGGGTGACCCGCTGAAAGTAGAAGTCTACCGCACCAACCTGCTCAAACGGCAGCTCGATTTCCGCCTGGCGGAAGACTGATCCATCCAGGTCGAAATAAAACCCGGGAAATATGCTGACCGATATTGGTGTTTTGGATTTCGACCATTATATTCGTAAAGTCAAAACTTCATGCCGGATGGTAGACAAAGACCAGGTACGCAACAATATTATCCGGGCGGCAGGAACCATATTCAGCAAATTTGGTTTCCGGAAGACCACCATGGATGAAATTGCGCGGGCGGCAGGAAAAGGGAAAAGTTCCATTTATTATTATTTCAGCAGCAAGGAAGAAATATTCGAGGCCGTGGTGGTGAAAGAAGCCCGCACCCTGAAAAAAGAACTTTCGAAGGTTATTGCCGGCTCCCCCGATCCCCTGGAAAAGTTGCGGAACTATATTCTGGTCAGGATGAAGACTTTCCATCAGTTATCCAATTTTTACCGGGCCATTTTCGACGAGGGGCTGAGTCATTTTGATTTTATTGAACGCATCCGCGAAAGATATGACAAGCAGGAAATCCTGACCATCCGTTCCATTTTCCTGGAAGGAATAAAAACCGGCCACTTCAAGCCCGAAGATCCGGACCTGGTGGCCATTGCCATTGTCCGGGCGCTGAAAGGACTGGAAATTCCCCTGTTCTGGACTCATGTGAACGAAGATGTGGACATTGCCACGGAAGAGATCCTGAACATTCTCTTCTACGGGATCGTGAAACAATAGGATGACCGGCCGCAACCACCTGCTTTTTATTCCGCGAATATTTTTATATTTACTTCCTGTTAATACATGCGATCACCTAAACTTATTTGGTATATGAAAAAACTGGCTTTCTTCTCATTCATCCTGCTTTTCGCCGGCTTTCAGGCAGCCGGGCAGGGCAAGCTCGAGGTAGGCAAAAAAGCTCCTGAATGGAGCCTGCCCGATGCCGACAAGAACCTGTTCACCATGGATTCCTGGAAAGGAAAAGTGCTGCAGATCAATTATGTGGATCCCGACGAGTCGGACATGAACGATCCTTTCAACGATGCCATTGACCAGGCAACCGATGTGGATAAGCGAATCAACAAGGATTATTTCAAGGGTTTCGGGATTGTCGACTGCAAGTCCACCTGGAAACCCAACCGGTTGATCCGGTGGATTGCAGGGAACAAGGCAAAAAAATACGATACCACCATTCTGTTTGATTACGACGGATTACTGCATGACATCTGGGGAATGCCCGAGGATTCCTACACTGTGGTGATTGTTGATAAAAACCGGATTGTCAGAGCCATTTATCGCGGGATAATCCCGGAATCGGAGCACGAAAAGATCATTCAGCTGATCATCCGTCTGACCCAGGAATAGGACAGGCCATGCAGCCTGTTCTCCGGACCGGTCAGCCCACCCGGGTACCCATCACATTTTCCAGTGCATCTACTGCTTTCCCCCAGCGGTAATTTTCCTGCGTGTATTCAATCTGTGCCTTTCTGTGGGTATGCAAAGCCGGTTCCCGCAAAAGGGCGGCCAGTTCTCCGGCCGTACGGAAATATTTTCCGAAATGCCTTAACACTTCCCTGTTAAATGGATTATCGTGTGCCAGGATCAGGCACCCGTCGGCCATAGCCTCCAGGATAGAGGGATTGGTGCCACCCACCGAATGCCCGTGCAAATATACCCGGCAATGTTGTCTAAGGTGCCGCAGTTTTTCCGTATCATACAAAGCTCCGGCAAAGCAGATATTCTTATGATGTCCGAACCTGCGGGTAAGTCTTCTTCCATAGCGCGTGCCCGTATCACCCACTATCACCAGCGTGTCAGGGATACCCGCCTGCAGGAATCCACGGATGATCATCTCTCCCTGATTTTCCGGTTCCAGCCGGGCTATCGACAGGCAGTACCCCTCAAGCTTCAGGTCTGCCCCCGGAAAAGACAAGCCGGATAAGTCTTTCCCATTCCCGTATTCTTTTTCATCCACTCCGTACCCCACATGGAAGGTTTTTATTCCGTATTTCCCGGAGTAATATTTCTGCACTTCCGGATGATCGGTCAACAACCGATCCGAATATTTCACAGCCAATTTTTCGCACCACCGGATAAATCGTCCGGCCATCCATCCCCACTTGCCTCGTTTCCATTCCATGCCGTCCATGTGCGTAATGATAAACGCCCGTTTTCTTCGCGACAGAACAGGCAGCCACACGGAGGAAGTATACCCGCACTGCAGGATCACATGCGCCTTTGAGCGGAGGGCATGACGAAGGCAGAAAAGATCGAAAACCAGAGGAGCGACAGGACCCAGAAAACGCAGAAAAGTTTTCCTGACCACCCGGACTTCCCCCAGAACGGGGTTACGATAAGGGTGAACGGAAGGATTGTATACCGTAACGGTATACCCCCGCCTGGCCAACCCGGCTGATATTTCCTCGGCAAATCTTTCAAATCCGCCATACCGGTTGGGAATACCGTATGTGCCGACCATGTGAATGCTTTCCACCTTTCCGTCGTGCACTATTTGAAGTATCTTTTCTGAAATACCAGGATCATCAGAACCCCTATGGTAATACAGGCATCGGACAGGTTAAACACGGGCCGGAAGAAAATAAAGGATTCGCCCCCCCGGAAAGGGAACCACTCGGGATATACACCCCTGATAACGGGAAAATACAACATATCGACCACCTTCCCGTGCAGAAAACTGCTGTATCCGCCTCCTTCGGGGAAAAAAACGGCTGTTTCGAACGGGGTGCTCCGACTGAATATCAATCCGTAAAAAGCACTGTCAATCATATTCCCGATGGCGCCGGCCAGCACGAGAGAAATGGCCATGATCATTCCGTTGGGTGCCTTTTCCCTGATCAGTTTGACCAGATACCAGGTAATGGCGGCAATGGCAACCAAGCGGAATAAGCTCAGAATAATCTTTCCCGACTCGCCTCCCATTTCCATACCGAAAGCCATTCCGTTGTTTTCTATAAAATGGATGATGAACCAGTTCCCGAACACCCGGATTTCTTCCCCCAGGGTCATACCGGTTTTTACCAAGAATTTGGATACCTGGTCGGCAATCAGTATACCGATAATGAAAATCAGCGATTTGGCGGACCTTGACATGCTTCAATGAATGGATCAATGAATGCCCAAAGAAACGAAAAACGGGAAATAAAAAAAAATGATCGGAACAGTGTCCCGATCATTTTCGGTACGTCAACAATCCTGATTATCGTTGTTTTTCCTTGGCATCGATGCTCAGGGTAGCATGGGGTACGGCACGCAATCTTTCCTTGGGAATCAGCTTTCCGGTTTCCCGGCATATTCCGTAGGTTTTGTTTTCAATCCGCACCAGGGCCGCCTGGAGATGCTGAATGAACTTCATCTGCCGCTGAGCCAGTTTGCCGGCTTCTTCCTTTGACAGAGTGGCGGCTCCTTCTTCAAGCACCTTAAAGGTAGGTGAAGTATCTTCCGTATCATTGCTGTCGCTCTGTGTAATGGCACTTTTCAGAAGTTCATAATCCTTTTTAGCTTTTTCAAGCTTCTGCAGAATGATTTGTTTGAACTCATCAAGCTCCGCATCAGAATACCTTGTTTTTTCTGCCATAGCTCCAACTTTTTAAAGAAAGCTAAATATAATAAAAAAAACCTTTGAAGGGTATACTTTAAACCAGCCTTACAACACGTATACTGACAACCACTCCGTCATCAATTTCCACTTCCTTTGTTCCGTTTCCGTCGAGGTGGTCGGGCATCTCAATGCTTTGGGCCAAGGTCTGGGCGGCAATGTAATCCCGGTGTTCTTCCACGGCCCTGGCTACAGCTTCGTGGTATCCGATTTCCACCCTGATCTTGTCGGTTACATTGAATCCGCTTTCTTTCCGGATATGCTGGATGCGATTCACGAATTCGCGGGCCATGCCTTCGTTCCGCAGTTCGGGACTCACCTTGATATCCAGCGCCACCGTGAGATTCCCTTCATTGGCAACCAGCCATCCGGGAATATCTTCCGAGAGAATTTCCACCTCCTCAAGTTTCAATTCGGCCTTTTCCTGGTTCAGCTTCACTTTAAAACGGCCTTCCCGTTCGAATTGTTGTATTTCCTCCTGGGTCATTTGCTGAATGGCCTGTGTTATTTCCTTCATGTGCTTTCCGAACCTCGGTCCCAGCACCCTGAAATTCGGCCTGACTTTTTTGACCAGGATACCGGCCGAACTGGTCAGGTATTCCACCTCTTTCACGTTCACCTCATTCAGAATCAGCGTTTTCACCGCCTCGAAACGCTCGACAAACCGGTTGTCGGGCACGGGTATCATGATCTTGTTCAGAGGCTGCCGCACCTTGATATTCACCTTTCTTCTCAAACCCAGCACCATGGACGACACATTCTGGGCCAGTTCCATGCGTTTTTCCAGTTCGCGGTTGATCAGTTTTTTGTCGGCTTTCGGGAAATCGGCCAGATGGACAGAAGAAACGCTGTAACGCCCTGTCACCTCGTTCAGATCACGGAAAATCCTGTCGGAATAGAAAGGGGCAATGGGCGCCGCCAGCAGGGACACCGTTTCGAGGCAGGTACAGAGGGTCTGGTAGGCAGACAGCTTGTCCTCATTCCATTCCCCTCCCCAGAAACGTTTTCTGTTGAGACGCACATACCAGTTGCTCAGGTTCTCGATTACAAACTCCTGTATTGCCCGGCCGGAGCGGGTGGGTTCATAGTGATCATAATTTTTTTGCACCTCTTTCACCAGGCTGTTCAGCAGGGAAATGATCCAGCGGTCGATTTCAGGCCGCCTGCTCATGGGGATATCTTCTTCTTCGTACCGGAAACCGTCAATATTAGCATACAGGGCAAAGAATGAATAGGTGTTGAAAAGGGTTCCGAAGAATTTTCTTTTGACTTCTTCCAGGCCGGCCATATCGAATTTCAGGTTATCCCAAGGCTGTGCGTTGGTGATCATATACCATCGCAACGGATCGGAGCCGTGCCGGCTGATGGTCTCGAAGGGATCCACCGCATTTCCCAGGCGTTTCGACATTTTGTTGCCGTTCCTGTCAAGCACCAGCCCGTTCGATACAATATTCCTGAAGGCAACCGAATCGAAAAGCATGACCGCCAGGGCATGCAGGGTAAAAAACCACCCGCGGGTCTGGTCCACTCCTTCGGCAATGAAATCGGCCGGGAAAACCTTTCTGAAACCCTCCTCGTTCATGGCAAAAGGGTAGTGAAACTGGGCATAGGGCATCGCTCCTGAATCGAACCATACATCGATCAGGTCGGGTTCACGGAACATGCGCCTGCCTGAAGGAGAAACCAGAACTATCTCATCCACCATGGGACGGTGGAGATCAAAACGGGCATAATTTTCATCGGAGAAGTCCCCCACCCTGAAATCCTTCAGGGGATTCGATTTCATAAAACCCACTTGTACCGAGCGTTCTATTTCTTCTTTCAGCTCCGCCACAGACCCGATGCATTTTTGTTCTTTCCTGTCTTCAGACACCCATACCGGCAAAGGGGTCCCCCAGTAGCGGGACCGAGAAAGGTTCCAGTCGACCAGGTTTTCCAGCCATTTCCCGAACCTGCCCTGCCCTGTGGCCAGGGGTTTCCAGTTTATGGTATTGTTTAGCTCGATCATGCGTTCTTTTAGGGCAGTGGTTTTGATAAACCATGAATCAAGCGGATAATACAGCACCGGTTTATCGGTTCGCCAGCAATGGGGATAGTTGTGTATGTGTTTCTCAATGCGGAATGCCAGGCCTCGTTTTTTCAGGTGTACGGCAATGTCCACGTCCACTCCTTCGTCATCTTCGGCTGCCTCTTCATCGTACTCCACCTTTACGTAACGGCCGGCAAACGGAGCATATTCCTGCCTGTTCACTTTGCTGTCAATAAAAGCGGGATCAAGATCTTCCAGGCGTACGAACCTCCCTTTCCGGTCGACCAGCGGCATGACCTGCCCCTGTTTGTCGGTTACGGTAAGAGGGGGTATGTTGTTTTCCAGTCCGGCCCGGTAATCGTCGGCCCCGAAAGTGGGGGCCGTATGCACCACACCGGTCCCTTCCTCGGTGGTAACGAAATCGCCCGTAATAATCCGGAAAGCCTGTTCACCCGGGTCCACCCAGGGCAGCAGTTGTTCATACCGGATACCTTTCAGTTCCCGGCCGGTAAATTCCTCCATTTCCCGGAATGGAAGATGTTTATCACCCGGCTGGTATGCATCCAGTTTTTTGTCCCGGTTTTTTTCCGGAAAATATTTTGAAACCAGAGCGGAGGCCAGTACCACGGTGATGGGATCGCCCGTGTAAGGGTTGAAAGTGCGGACCTTCCGGTAAGGGATATCCTCACCTACCGTAAGAGCGGTATTCGATGGCAGGGTCCACGGAGTAGTGGTCCATGCCAGCACAAAGACATCGGTATCCACATCCCGGAACAGGAATTCCGATTTTTCATCCCGGACCACCCGGAACTGGGCCACGATGGTGGTGTCTTTCACGTCGCGGTAGCACCCCGGCTGGTTCAGTTCGTGGGTACTGAGACCGGTACCTGCAGCGGGGGAATAGGGTTGTATGGAATATCCCTTATAGAGCAGGCCTTTTTCGTACAGCTTTTTCAGGAGAAACCACAATGTTTCGATATACCGGTTATCATAGGTAATGTAGGGATCATCCATATTGATCCAGTATCCCATCTTCCGGGTCAGTTCCTCCCATTCCCGGGTGTATTTCATTACATCGGTACGGCAGGCCCTGTTAAAATCTTCTACGGAAATCTTCCCTTCCTTCCCAATATCTTCCTTGGTGATCCCCATACTTTTCTCCACGCTAAGCTCCACCGGCAGACCGTGGGTATCCCAGCCGGCTTTTCGTTCCACCAGATAACCACGCATGGTTTTGTACCGGCAGAAAATATCCTTGATGGTACGCGATATCACATGGTGAATCCCCGGAATCCCATTGGCTGAAGGAGGACCTTCATAAAATACAAAGGCATCGCTGTTTCTGCGGAGTTCCAGACTTTGTTCGAATGTCTTCTCCCTGTCCCAGGTATGTAGTACCTCCTGGTTGATCTTTGCCAGATCCAGTGTTTTATGTTCCGGGAATTTCTTTTTCATCCGGGATAATTCAAAAGAGTTCAAAAAAATAAGTTCACAAAGATAGAGGGTTGGGCGGGAAAATGCAAGGGAGAAAAAACCGGGCCCGAAAGGGTGAGATTACCTGCTTCTCGCTTTTCTAAAGAGTATGTTATAGAAAGCCTTCCAGAAATATTTCCAGTCGGTCAGCAGGGGATGCCGGTCGTAGGCTTCCAGGTAGCGTATTTCACTGTTCTGTATTTCATCAAGTGTTTCAGGAAGATCGGCATAGAAGGGAGGGATCAGTCCGGGTTTATACCTTATCCTTTTTCCCTGCACTTCGGAGCGGTACAGACTAAAATAGTGCTCACTGATCGGTCTGACACCCACCAGTTTCAGTTCTCCCCTGAACCAGTTGTACAGCATGGGCAGTTCATCGATCCAGAATTTACGCATAATACGACCCTGGGTCGATATTCTGAAATCCTCCCGGAATTTACCTCCATTTTCCAGGTTATTCTTTTCATATATGTATTCCTGAAGGTACTCGGCATAAGGATGCATGGTGCGCATTTTCAGCACTTTGATGATCTTTCCGTCCCTGCCGATGCGCCTCAGCCTGACAAATGGCCCGTAGGAAGGATGCATGTCGTATACAGGCTGTCCGTTCTTCTGGCAAACAAAATAAAACAGGGGGCCCACAAAGGCCTCTTCTCTGATCCTGAACCCGCATGAAACCAGTCTCCCCAGTGTTTCAGCCCGGGTAATGACCCGGTTATTCCCTTTTGTAAGGAAAAAATAAATGCTCTTGGTGATCCCGAATTTGGGGAACACACGCTTCACGGGGAAGTCAATAAAATAATAAAAAAGATAATTGAAAGGAGTGATAAATTTCCTGAATATCCTTTGCTTGCGCATATCCTTGGTTTCGGCACAACCGATAAAGATACCGCCCGACGGAAGTTGACTGTTTACCGCCTCGAAAAATTTGTTCATCCGCCGGATATCATTGATGCGGCGCAGGTTAATGATGGTGTGGTAAGTTCCGGGCTTTTTTGATTCCACATTGAACAGGCTGGTAGTAGCCAAAATCAGGGTTTTCCGGTCGTTAAGCAGGGCATGCCGGTTCAGAAAATGAAAAGCCTCTTCTCCGGATTCCTCCAAAATGGTGCTACGTATATATTCTTTTACTTCAGATTCTTCCAACCCGGTTTCCATTTCCGGAAGCACATGCAAGCGGGCTGCATCTTCGGTGCGGCCCAGGCCTCGGTACTCCCTTTCAACCGATTCACCGATTACCACCGACCTCCGCACATAGTACACCATATTGGAAAGGATCAGGTCGAACAGGGTGGCCACGGCTATGGTCCCGAATACGATGAAACGGGAATAACCTTCGGCCCGGAACAGGTACATCAGTATGGCTACGGCACCAAGGGAAGCCAGGCCGCTCAGCACCACGGGAACCAGCAGGTCTTTCAGCTTGTTGCTTTGTATTCGGCGGTATTTCCCCAAAACAGCCGACAGGCCCACCCAGATCATAATGAATATGCCAAGGGCAGCCAGGTAATCCGAAAAGTACAACATCCCCGCACCGGGCTTCAGCCACAGCACCAGTATGAATGACACGAACACCACTGTTATGTCAACCATGACAGAAAGAATAACACGTTGTATCCGGGTCATAAAAATCATACCGGCATCAAAATTAGGTGAACCCGTTGAAATTTAAAAACGGTTTATTTCAGGACCCGCACTCAGAAGAAAAGGTTGCTTCTGAAATTTTATGGATATTCCTTCGAAATGAACAAAAGTTCATTTAATTTTGCTTTGAAGTTATCCCGAAATTCTATAAAACCCTAATGGTATGTTAGAACATGTAGCCCTGGCAGTAAATGACTCGGAAGATATAGAGAACTTTTTTGAAGAAGTGCTGATGTTCAGGCTGGAGAAAAAATTTATCCTGCCCGGAGAAGTGACCCGGCAGGTATTCGATTTAGAAAAAGACACCGACGTTTATCTGATGAAGCACAAGGAAGTAACTCTGGAAATTTTTATCACCGGCGAAAAAGAGAAAAGGGTATTTTCACATATGTGTCTGGCTTATCCGGATCCTGAAAATGTGTATAAAAGAGCCGTAGGAAAAGGATATGCTGCCATCCTCCGTGAAAAAAGGGAACAAACCACGTATTTCATTCGGGATAAGAGTCACAATATGTTCGAGATCAAAAAAGCCGGATGATTTTTTCAGCCAATGAAAAGTTCTGTAACATATGATAATAGCGAAATGGTGCAATAACCGGGCAAAGGTCAATCTGATCATCGATGCATTCCTGCTGATTCAGCTAATGGCTATGGCCGGCATAGGATTTCTGATCAAGTACATTCTGGTACCGGGAGAGGAAAGGAACTTGTTGTATGGACGCGATGTGGAATTATCCTTTCTGGGACTTACCCGCCACGACTGGGGGAAAATCCATCTTTGGGCAAGTATTTCCTTTCTGGTTCTTATCCTGCTTCACATCATACTGCACTGGAAAATGATCGGATGTATTTTCAGGCAGATGTTCGGTGCGAAAAAAGTTCGTATGGCCATAGCATGTGTACTTCTGGTCATATCCGTTTTTCTGGCAGCCTCACCCTTCCTGGTCAGGCCGGAAGTTTCCGAAATGCCGCGTAAAGGACTTCACCAGCGCTTCAGGGAATCTTTGCCACTTGCGGAATCAGAAAATCTGCCGCCTGAAACTGAAGACCAGAAATACTCAGAGACAGCGGGAACATTTCCGGCTTCTGTTCAAACACCGGATCATGAACCAGAACATGAATCTTCCCTTCATGAAATGGAAATATACGGATACATGACCCTGGAGCAGGTAGCCGAACAATTTGAAGTTCCGGTCTCCAGCCTGTGTGAAAAACTTTGTGTTCCTTTATCAGAGGCGGGCCAGCGTATCAGCCGGCTTAAAAGAATATACAATTTCCATACGAGCGAGGTTAAGAAATACGTGCTGGTGATCGGTGGTTCCTATTGATTCTACGATACTTGTTAAATAATACAGAAGGGACATATCCCTTAAATAAATATGCAATTTATTTCGTCTGTACCTAACCCGGAACATATAGCATAACTCACATTGGATGAGTTATTTAGAACCCCTCTGAATTTCTTCAGATTTTTCGTTTTATCAGAATTTATTTTATAGATTTGCCCCCGCGTCCGGATTATTTCCACTGATGGCAATAGGTGAAAACTTAACGGGCGCCTGCATGTAGCATGTTTCGGGGATTGTTAATGCTTTCCGGGAAAATTCTGTTTTTTCGGGATGGTATTGTTATGTCTAATTTTTAAAATAAAAACAATCATGAAACATGCAAAATCAGTACTGATCGTCACCACGGTTTTCTCTCTTCTTATTATTTCCTGTTCCGAAAGAAATGAATCCGGTTCGCAACAGGGAATTACCCAGGAGATGATTAACAACGATGAAACCCTGAATGAAGAACTTGCCGGCAAAATTGGCGACTGGGTGGAAAAGGGGGTTGAATGTTATGGCATTGTGGTTGCCACTTTTCAGGATGGAAGAACCGTCGGAAAATCTGTTAAATGCAAGGTAATGTCTATCGGCAGGGATAAGGTCAAGATGAAGGCAATTGAAAACGTTAGTCTTATGGAAAGCAAAGGCTGTGATGCTCTTGGATTGAGTTACGGCGATACCTGGTGGGAAACCGAGGGGGATATTTTTCAAACCCGGGAAGAAGCCGATGAATATCTTATCCGGAAAGGGTGGCTCATCAAATAAGCTGGTTCTGATCAACGAAATCTCACACGGGGAGGTGGGGGGAAGAATCCCCCTCTTTTAAAACCATGGATGACCGGGAACTTGTGAAGGAGGTGCTAGCTGGTAACCAGCGGGCCATGAGGGATTTGATCGTCAAATACCAGGACCTGGTAGTGAACACCTGTTATCAGGTACTCCATAACCAGCATGATGCTGAAGATGTGGCTCAGGAAGTATTTCTGACTGCCTATCATTCCATGGCCGCCCTGCGAAATGAGAAATGCCTTTCGTTCTGGCTGTACCGGATCGCGCTAAATAAATCATTGAATTATTCCAGAAAGCACAGGATCTTCAAGAAGGGAATCCGCTTTGACCCGCCCTGTGAGGGTCATTATCATGAACCGGAAACGCAGGTGCCGGACAGGGAAGATTCCCCTCATGAAATAATGGAGAATAATGAAAAAATGGAAGTGATCTCACTCATGATCGATACTCTTCCTGCCAGGCAAAGGAAGGCTTTTATCTTACATCATATTGAACGTTTGTCATACCGGGAAATTGCCGAGGTGTTGAACCTGTCGCTCCCAACGGTGGAATCACTGATTTTCAGAGCCAGATCAACACTGAAAACCAAGTGCCGGGCTTACTATGAATTCGGGAATAACACGGATTAAACCTAACAATTATGGATCAGATCAAAGTAAACCGTTCCATCCGCTGGTTGAATTATCTGCTTTTGATCATCAACCTGACGGCTTTATGTACCCTGATCTTTTTCAGGCCTCACCATGAGCCTGATAGGGAAAACCTTCAGGTCACTTCCCTGGAATTTTTAAGGGAAGAGCTGGGTTTGACCGGTGAACAGTATCAGGAGGTGGTACGGCTGGACGAAACCACCTACCGGACATACCATCTTATTATCGACCTCCTCTGCGAAGCAAATATCGAATTGCTTGAAGAACTGGCAAAAGAAACGCCCGATCAGGAAGTACTGGACAGGCTAACACGGAAAATCGGCAATCTGAACACTTCACTGAAAAAAGCCACGATCAGGCATTTTGACCATATCCGGAGCATCTGTAACGAAGAGCAAAAGGCCAGGCTGATAGGGATTTTCAAGGAGATCATGCAGCTGGAAGAACAATGCGAAATTTGCAACCGCAAAGAGTGTCCCAGGAAAACCAGACTGGAAAATTTAGGAAAAATGGAAGAGTGAGCACAAGTTTTTCATCGCAGTCCTGTCTTATTCTTTAAACCTGTCTCCCGGACAGATACATCCGGCAGGTAAAAACCGAAAAAAGGAAACCATGGCATCAGGTAATTCTTCAAAGGATTTCGATCTTCCGGTTCCCCGGAAAATCCGGGCATCAGCCGGATTTGCCGACCGAGTGATGGCCAGAATTGAAGAAGAAAATTCTTCCAGAGTGGTGCATCTTCCCCTGGTTACCAGAATTACAAGTATTGCATCACTGGTTCTGCTGTGTGTGGCTATGGGAATACTGATCGGTTACCACAGCGGTTTTACCCCCCATTTCACAGAGGAAACGGCAAATAAACAAACCCTGGAACAGTTCCGGGATCGTTACCACCTGTATAGTGTAAGAAATGAAGACCTCATGATGATGAAAATGTTTGCAAACTGAATATTATCTTTTTTCTAACAGAATCCCGATGAAAGTGTTCAATTCCCGAAAAAACTGGTACAAAGATTTCTTCCAGATTGCCATTCTTCTTATACTTGTTTTCATAGGAATCCGCCTCTGGCTGGATAAAACCTATGCTCCTGATTTTGAAGCCTATTGCCCGCTGGGCGGATTGCAGGCACTGGGAAGCTACCTTACCCGTGGCTCCCTGGCCTGTACCATGACCAGCGCCCAGATCATGATGGGCATTATTCTGATAGTGGGGATCATTTTCTTCAGCAAACTGTTCTGCGGCTATATCTGCCCCCTGGGAACAGTTGGCGAATGGCTTGGAAAACTGGGCGACAAGTTCAAGATCAGATCTACCATCCAGGGATGGCCTGACAAAGCCCTGCGTTTGCTGAAATACGGTTTGCTTTTTGCCACTTTTTATTTTACCCTGCAGAGCAGTGAGTTGTTCTGCAAGAAATTCGACCCATATTACGCCGTCACATCCGGCTTTGATACCGATGTGGAATTACTCTGGGCCATCGGGGCCATCCTGGTTCTGGTTCTGGGCTCTGTTTTCCTGAGGCTTTTCTGGTGTAAATACCTGTGCCCATTAGGCGCTGCTTCAAATATTTTCAAATTCTGGTGGTGGTTTGCCGGGATACTGGGCATATACATCGTGATCATCCTGCTGGGAACCAGCCTGCACTGGGTGTGGCCTCTGGCCGTTATTACAGCCGGAGGGTTTATTCTGGAAGTGTGGCGCATGAAAAAAGCCGGTCCCGGGCTGGTACATATCACCCGCAATAAGGAAACCTGCATCGATTGCAATCTTTGCTCCAAAAATTGTCCCCAGGGCATTGATGTGGCCTTGGTGGAAAAAGTAGAGCATGTTGATTGCAACCTCTGCGGTGACTGCATTACAGCCTGTCCGGAAACAAACACCCTGCAGATCAACAGCAGAAACATGCGCTGGCTACCTGCCACCGTGCTGACTGTTCTCATTGTGGCAGGAATCATTCTGGGAACCCGGTGGGAACTACCTACCATTGATGAAAAATGGGGAACAAAAGAGCAAATTGAGCAGGCTGGAATATTTACGCAGGAAGGGCTGAAAAACATCAAGTGCTTCGGAAGTGCAAGCGCTTTTGCAAATCAGATGCGCACAGTAAAAGGGATTTACGGAGTTGCTGCCTATGTTGGAAACCACTCGGTAAAAATCTACTATGACAAAAACGTATTTGAGGATGAGGAAGAAATACAAAAACTTTTGTTCACACCCGCAAAGAGGGTGATCAGGCCCATCGGTCAGGAAGTAAACGAGCTGGAAAAATACACTACCACAGTAGATAAGTTTTTCGATCCCATGGATGTGTATTACCTCCAGCAATTGATGCTGCAGAAATCAAAAGCCGTTGCTTTCGAAACCAAGTACGCCTGCCCCGTAATCATTCATTTCTACTATCCGGCCGGGGAAGCCCCCTCAGTCGAAGAATTGGAAGAGATTATTGAAAGCCGCACACTGACCTACACAGCTAGCGGTCAGGAATTTCATGTAAAACTGAATTATGAGCTGATGAGTTTCGATGAAAATCCTGTGATACTCAGCCGAACGGATTACATCAGAGCCATGTATACCCCGACGGTAATGAAGTTCAACAAATTCTCCTCCTTCACGGAAGACGTGCTGAGGCAGTACCGGATCTCCATGGAAGAAAACAGGGCGCTGAGAAGCAGGTATTCTTACCTGATCAGCCACCTTTCAAACGATGAAGGAGTGGTGGCCTTTGAAACCTGGCTCGATTCGCTGGGCACAGAAATGGCCAGTATCGTATTTGTAGATACCCTTACCACCGCCGGGCAGATTGATGCCGCTCTCCGTACCGATTCACTCAGGGTTACCTACAGCGGCGGGCGCACCGGCGTGGTGGAAAATCCTTTCACTTTCAGCGGCAGTGGAGAAACAGCCGATTACCCTGATAACAACTTAAATCATTAATTCAATAACCATTCCCTTGAGGGGGAATCACAACCAGAGAAAAGGTATGTATGCCATTGAATGTAAGAACCTGACCCATTATTACGGTAAAAAGCTCGTTTACGAGAATCTGAATTTTACCGTGGAAGAAGGAAAAATTCTGGGTTTGCTGGGGAAAAACGGTGCGGGAAAATCCACCACCATCAATATTCTGAACGGATTCCTCCATCCCACGGCAGGAGAATGTCTCATTTACGGAGAAAATTCCCAGCATCTGACACCCGCCACGAAGGAAAGAATAGGGTTCCTCATCGAAGGACATATACAGTATTCCTTCATGAATATCCACCAGATTGAAAAATTCTATTCCGGGATTTACTCCCGTTGGAACAGCGAACCATACTGGGAGCTGATGTCGAAGCTCAAGGTTACTCCCAGGCAGAAGATATCGAGCATGTCGTGCGGGCAGCGCTCACAGGTGGCCCTGGGCCTGATCCTGGCACAGGACCCCGACCTGCTGATCCTCGACGACTTTTCCATGGGGCTGGACCCCGGATACCGGCGGCTGTTCATCGATTATCTGAGAGATTACGCCAAAACCAATCAAAAAACCATATTCCTCACCTCGCACATCATCCAGGATATGGAAAGGCTGATCGACGATGTGCTGATCATGGATTATAACAGAATCCTGACACAGCAGCCGGTTAACGAGTTCATGAAACGTTTCAAACAGTTCGTGATCCGGCTTAAAAACCCGAATGCCGATTTCCCGAAAAATTCGCTGTCCCTGAACATTGAGAGAACAAAAGACCGGGTGGAATTTTATACCTACGGCACCCTGGAGGAATTAAAGCAGTTCCTGTCGGAACATGCCGTGGAATATGTCTCCGTTGAACAACAACCTCTGACCCTGGAAGATGCCTTTATCGGGCTTACCGGAAAGTATTAACGAAAATGCAAATTGATTATACCATGTGGAAAGCAATTATTTACAAGGAATGGATCAAGATCAGATGGACGGCCGCCATCTTCCTGGGGCTCGGGATTCTGGTGCTGATCAACATTCTGCTGCGCATCAGGCATGACATTCTGTTTGTGGACGCAACCAATTACTGGTACAATGTGCTGTTCAGGGGATACAACTACGCCTCCATGCTCAAATTTCTCCCGTTTCTTGCCGGTCTGGGCATTTCGGCAGCCCAGTACTTCCCGGAAACGGTCAACCGCAGAATCAAGCTTACCTTCCATCTGCCCGTAAAAGAAAGCAGGGTACTGATGGGTATGCATCTGTTCGGTACCGGAAGCCTGCTGCTGATCTATGCCGTATGGCTAATTCTTTTCGTTATTATCAGTGCCATTTATTTCCCTCCCGAGATCATGCAGTCAACCCTGATCACGATCATCCCCTGGTTCATGGGAGGTCTGGCCACCTATTTCATGGCCGCTTTGATTTTGCTTGAGCCGGTGTGGTTGTTCCGGGTACTTTATGCCCTGGTAGCTTATGGTTTCATTACCATGTTCTACCAGAGGGCGGGTCTGGCAGCTTACCTGCCTGCTCTTCCGGAACTGGCCGTTTTAACAGTTTTATCGAGTATTGTGGTTTTATTCTCAGGTTACCGTTTCAGAAAAGGAGAAATGTAATGATGGTTAAGATTAGCAGATACATACTGGTGTTTATCGGCATACTGGCTGCTTCCGTAGCCCTGCCCGAACTGTACTGGACCATTTTCGAACAGGTTCCCGGCACTCCCAATGTATATTACAGTTGCACCCTGAACGATTTTATCATGCTCCGCCCGGGTGACAACGGCGTAACACGTCAGGACACAAAGGGGAACACCTATACACTGGATGAGTTTGAACAACATCTTCCCATGATGTTTTTCAGGCAGCTCATGACCGACGGCACCATGCCCGACTCCATTCATGGAGTGGAAATGGATCCCACGGCCATCAACAAGGCCAGGTCGTATTTCCGATATACCACGAAAGACATGCTTTCACCCAGGCCCAAACTGTGGCCTATGTTCGAATCGGAAAGCGGCCGGGTAAACCTCGCCATGCCCGATGATTATTTCCGGATCACCCGGAAAATGGAATTCATTGATGCAGCCACCAATGAAGTGAACCGGGGAAAAAGCGAAAAATTCACCCGTGCTCTGGAAGAACAGGATTTTCTTTTCCCGGCCCGGCTCATTGCGGGAATCCCGACTACACGGAAAAGCTGTGACGAGGGGTATTTTGTGAAAGACAGCCGGGGAGATCTGTTCCATGTGAAAATGATCAAAGGAGAACCTTACGTGGCCAGGATCGATATTCCCGATCCGATGGACATACTCCACATCGAATGCGTGGACCTCCGCAGCAAGGAATATTACTGCTACCTGTTTACCAGGCACAGCGGAGTGTTTGTCGTGATGGAAGGAGTATACCATCTGCAACGGATCCCGCTGGAAGGATTCAATCCTTTCGAACACGAGCTGAAGATCAACTGCGATATGTTCAACAAAACTTTTGCCATGGAAGGGGAAGATTTCCTCAAGGTAGTGGCTGTGGATGATATGTACGAGGTGGTGGATACCTACGAAGAAACATGGGATGGGATTTTCAAACGTCCTGACGGCAAAATGTTTGCTTCCATTTTCCCCTTCGAGCTGGAACTGAGGATTGCCAAAACCGGTTATGTGGATTTCTACTTCACAAGGTCGCCTGGCTTTGCCTGGCTTATCGTGAACCTGATCTTCGTGGGTCTGGCTGTATGGCTTATTTTGAGAAGAAGAGGCAACCTGATGAAAAACATCCCCGACCTCCTCATTGTTCTGGTAACGGGAGTTTTCGGATTCATTGGAACCCAGATATTTCCTAACAAATTCTATGACTAACCAAATTCACCTGCTGTGAAAAGGTTTCTTCTCATTCTTCTGATATGCTGGCCGGCTCTGGCATCCTATTCCCAGGAAAAATACGATGTGGCCGGTCAGGTAATCAATGCGGCCGACGATAAGGTGATAGAAATGGTGGCGGTCGGCATCAAGGAGCTGAACCTCTGGACTGCCTCCGACATGGAGGGGAAGTTTCTTCTGAAGAACATCCCGCCGGGGAAATACACCATGCAGGCCAGTTGCCTGGGATTCGAGATCTATGAACAATCCTTCACCGTGCCTCTTGATTCGCGAAGGTTTACCATCCGCATGGAACCCACCACTCTTGCCCTGGAAGAAGTGGTGGTTCTTGCCAAAGAAGGGAAGAAGTTGGGAAGCACTTCCTCCATCAGCCAGTCGGCCCTGGAACATGTGCAGCCGGTCGACCTATCGGATGTGATGCAACTCCTGCCCGGACAGGTCAGCATTAACCCCGATCTTTCCGATCCCAAACAGTTGTCGATCCGCGATATCAGTACCCAGGGCGATCCCATGGCCGGGCTGGGAACCCTGCTGATGATCGACGGGGCCCCGGTATCAAACGACGCAAATCTGCAAACCCTGGGTACGGCCAAGGCCAGTCTGGGAACAGTGACTTCCCATTTTGCCTCCACCGCCACCGGAGGTGCCGATGTGCGGCAGATCCCCGTTGACAACATCGAATCCATTGAAGTAGTCAGGGGAATTGCCAGCGCCGAACAGGGAGATATACTCAGCGGAGTGGTTAAAGTAAACCTGAAAAAGGGGAAAACACCCTGGATTGGAAAGATCAAGATCGATCCCAATATCAAGCAGGCATACGTGGGAAAGGGGTTCAACCTTCCCGGTTCGGGCGGAGCCATCAACGTGGATGTGGATTTTGCCCGTTCCCTGGATGATATCCGCTTCCCCTACAAAACCTACAACCGGCTTACCGGAAGCATTGCCTACAGCAACACCTTCCTGAAACAATGGAAACCTCTTACCTTGAGCCTGACAGGAAGATATACCGACAGCCGCGATACCGAAGAAACCGATCCCGACATGCTGGATTATGAAAAATTCGAATCCCACGACAGGAACCTTAGCCTGGTTCTTTCCGGTAAATGGGCTTTGAATACGACCCTGTTAACCAATCTCAATTACAACATATCGGGAAACATACAGCACCAAATTGGAAGGGAAATTGACCAGGAAAGCCTGAACGGACCCATGCCACAACCCGTTTCAAAAATAGCGGGTATATTCGAGGCACCGTACCTGCCCAGCCGGTACGTCAGCGATGTCACCATCGACGGGCGTCCCTTCTATTTCAACAGCAAGATCACCGGGACCAAAACCTTCCACATAGGCGAAGGAATGAACAATCTGAGAGGCGGGGTGGAATACAAAATATACGGCAATAACGGGGACGGAAGGGTTTATGATATGGCCTTCCCGCCCAATCCAACCAGTTCAGGCGATGCCCGGCCGCGCTCATACAAGGAGATCCCCTCCCTGGGTCAGCTGTCTATGTTCCTGGAAGAAGATCTCAGCCTGCCTCTGGGACCTACCAAGCTGGATCTGCAGGCAGGGATCCGGTTCACCAATGTTCAGCCGGAGAGCATTTTCCGTTCGGCCGAAAATACCACCATGCTCGACCCTCGGTTTAACGTAAAATACAATCTGCTCGACCGGAAGGCAAAAGGGATCAATAAATTCGACCTGCGTTTCGGGTACGGCGTGTTCTCCAAAGCACCCACCTTGTTGCATTACTATCCCGACAAAGCCTATACCGACCGGATGAGTTTCAACTATTACGATCCCCCGGGATCCCTCCTCCTCCTTACAACCCATGTGGTGGAAGATACGCGGAATTATGAGCTGAAGCCTGCCTATAACAGAAAGATGGAGGCGGGTTTTGACCTGACGGTGGCCGGAGTGGAGTTGCTGGTTACCGCTTTCCGTGAAAAAATGACCGACGGATTCTCCTTCCACAGAAATTACGAATTGTTTATTTACGATAAATACGAAACGCTTTCGGAAACGGGATTGAATCCTTATTATATGCCCGGGGAAGGGGTATTCTATATCGATCCTGTTACAGGCGACCCCTTAGCGGTACCCCGTTCGAACGACACCATCTGGATATCCCACACTTATCCGGAAAACACCGAACACACCACTAAAAAAGGCCTGGAATATACCCTCGATTTAGGTACACTGAATGCGCTTAGAACTTCCCTTGTTCTGGACGGAGCTTATCTGTACGTAAAAAAACAGGATATGGCCGAATATTTGGAAAAACCCGTATCCACCTATCAGAACAGACCCTATCCTCTTATTGGAGTTTATCCGGCCGGAAGCGGAAAGATCAATCAGCGGTTCAACACCAACATACGGACGGTAACCCATATCCGGGAGCTGAGGATGATCGTGACCCTCACCACGCAGATCATCTGGTTCGAAAAAACAAGGTATATACACGAGGATGAAAACGGCAATCCCCTGGTTTACACTGATATTCCTGTGGATAATGTATATGAAGACCGTACCCAGGTCAAATACATTATTCCCAGGGGATATTATGACCTGACAGGAACCTATCATGAATTCAACGTGGAAGAAGCCACGGAAAAACCTTACAGCGATCTGAAAGACCGCACGGGGAATCCTTACTACTTTGTGGAAAGAACCTACCCGCCCATCTACCAGATCAATCTCAGGATGACCAAGGAACTGTCAGACGGGGCCAGCATTTCCTTCTATGTGAACAACATCACCAATTACAAGCCTCTGCAAAAGATCGGCGGAATGATCAATTTATATACCCGCAGAAACCAGTCAATATATTTCGGCGCCGAGCTGAGGCTTAAATTTTAGTACCTCACCCTCAAAATTCTATTTATTATGAAACAAACATTTGTAATTATCATCGCACTGATCGCAGGCATGTTCGTTACATCATGCGAAAAAGACGAAGGAGCCAAACTGTACGATGTGACAGTTATGGTGAACTTCCCTGAAGGATACACGGTAACCGACATGTCGGGTGTAACCGTAAAATGTCTGAACACAGTATCCTCCAAGGAGGAAACCGCCACCACAGACGCTTCCGGAACGGTGGTTTTCAAAGTAGAAGCCGGAACCTACACTTTTTCGGCTACCATGACCACGGAGGAATTCGTATTCAACGGGATTACCGAAAACCAGCAGGTGGATGCCCAGAATACCGAATTTGAAATTGATCTGGTGGCTTCGGCCATCGGAGGCGGGCTGGTGTTCAAGGAGATCTATTTTACCGGCTCAAGAACACCGGAAGATAAGTCCTATTATGCCGACCAGTTTCATGAGATCTACAACAACAGCGACGAGGTGATCTACCTCGACGGCCTTTGTATTGGAGTGTTACAGCCCTCCAGTTCATCTCCCTCCGACTGGGTGGATGACCAGGGGAACCTTCTGGATGTGTTGCCCATTACGTACCATACCTGGATGTGGCCCGGTACCGGCGAGGATTATCCCCTGCAGCCCCGTACCAGCGTGGTACTGGCACAGGACGGGATAGACCACCAGACCGATCCTGCCGGAAACCCCAACTCACCTGTCAACCTCGGCAATGCCGACTGGGAAACCTATGTGGAGTGGTCCGACAAGGATACCGATTCCCCCGGTGTTCCCAATCTGAACTGCATTTACACCACCACCACCTCGATGTACGACTGGCTGCATCCTGTTTTCGGTGGTGCCATTGTGATCTTCCGCCTCCCCACCGGACTGGATTATGACAGCTTTGTCAATAATCCCGAAAACTTCATGACCCGCCCGGGAAGCACCAGCACCAAAGAGTACCTGATGGTGCACAAAGACTGGGTGATAGATGCCGTGGAAATCGTCCGGGTGGAAGAAGACAAGCGCTATAAGCGCCTGCCCATTGAACTGGATGCCGGCTACACATTCTGCAGCGGAACGTATATTTCCAAGAGCATCCGCAGGAAAGTGGACAAGATCATCGACGGAAAAGTCATTTACAAGGACACCAACAACTCCAGTGAAGACTTCCTGGGTGATCAGGATCCCACACCTTTTGTTCATCCTTCAACGGTTGACTAATACCGAAAATGAAGAGGTCGGGCTCATGGCCAGGCCTCTTCATTCTTCTTTTTCAACACAATCCAGACGGGAATGAAAAAAATCCTTTTTCTGAGTTGCCTTATATGCCTGACAGCGGCTCTTGAAGCCGCTATGTTGCAACCCGGCGATTCTCTTAGCTACGGCAAATCCCGGCTATTCTATTTCTATCTTCCAGTAATAAACCCCTGGTCGCAGGGAAACAATCCGGCCGGGAACTATTTCTACTCGCTGAACAACATCAGCCGGATCAGCACCGGGTATGATTTTACCAGGAATCACAACCGTAGTGCCCAGGAACCCGGCGAAACAGGAAAATACCATATCGGTACCGAAGGGATCAAACGCATCGGCAGGTTTGTATTCAATGGCAGCATCGGATACAATAACCTGCAGTATAATGACCTGTTGTACAATAACACCATGTCGTTCGATAACCGGAACTTGTATGCCATCGGCGATACGGTACCGGGAAAACAGAAACAGGAAGGATTCCACATGTGGACCGGTGTTGCTTTCCCGCTGGGGAAAAACCTGGTCGGTGGCTTCGGCGCCCGCTATGAAAACTCCCTTTCCGGGAAAATGAAAGATCCCAGAAACCTGAACAAGATATCTTCCCTCAAACTCACACCCGGTCTTGTCTATCAGAGAAATAATCTGTCTTTTGGAATCAGCGGTGGTCCCCTGTGGGAAAACAACGAGCTGACAGTCAGTGTGATGGAAAATGCAAAACACAACATTTTCCAGTTTCTCGGAATGGGATATTTTGAAGCTATCCGGAATATCTATTCCTACAGCGCCAGATACGACAAGAGCGGATACCAGGCCGACCTCCAGGTACACCTTCAAAAACCCGGCTGGTCATTCTTTAACAACCTGGGCTACATCAGCACCACGGAAGAACTCCGGGAAGGGTCCGGCTACCGCCTTCTCGATGGCATTACCCATGTTACCAACATGCACTACACCGGCGACCTGCTCATTCATGGTGAAAAAGTGAAGCATCTGGTCCGTGCCGGAGTGCAATATGAAAAAATCAAAGGAACGGAAGTGGAACAGCACTCCGTGACCGTCAACGACGGATATGTGAGCTGGGATTCCATCGTCACCGACCGGTGGGTGGATGACAAGCACATCATCAGCAATTATGCGGGGAACCTGTCCTATACCCTTCTCGGTATGCGACAGAACAAACCTGTTCATTACAGGCTCTGCGCCCGGGTATCCGGGAAATACTATACCTCCAAACATTACCCCGTGGAAAGCTACGGATATTATGAGGTGTTCAGCCTCACGGGCCTTCTCGAATACCAGCATTATTTCACCTTTAAAAAATTGAATCTGGATCCCGCAATTAGACTGGGACTGCGTCATTCCCTTTCCAATGCTCTCGAATACCAGGTGGAGGAAAAATTTTTTGCAGCCGTTCCCGAAGCCGATTTTATGAACCTGGCGGCAGATTATTATACGGGACATGCCTCCCTGCAGTTTTCAGGCGGGTTGTCGGGCCTTTTCCGGGAATGGTTCGTCGATGCAAATGGAACATATTATTATTTTCCTGATCTGCCTGCCGGATCAAATTTCAACCTCGCTATTCAACTCAGCGTGGGAGTTATTTTTTAATGATTCAACTATGAAAAAACTGTTTTACTTCTTGTTGTTATGCCTTCCGGGAACCATCACCGGCCAGCATACCCGGTTTGCGATTGTGGTAGATCCAGACCATTACGATAAGGCGAGGTATGAAATTGAAGAATACCGAACCGTGCTGGAAGAAGAAGGCCTTCAGTCACTCGTCGTGGTGGACCGCTGGCATCATCCCGATTCCATACGGGAGGTACTCAGGAATTTATACCTGGAAAACAAAGCCTTTGAAGGAGCTGTTTTTATCGGAGATATTCCCATACCCATGCTGAGGGATGCACAGCATATGACCTCTGCCTTCAAAATGGACCAGAAAAGATATCCCTGGAACCGTTCTTCGGTTGCTTCCGACAGGTTCTATGAAGATTTTGACCTCCGTTTTCATTTTCTGAAACAGGACACCGCCGCACCCTCCTACTTCTATTACAGCCTGGCCTATGATTCCCCCCAGGTACTCAGGCCCGATATCTATTCGGGAAGGATCCGTATACCCGACGATCCCGACGGGACCAAACTTCGGGCATACCTGAAAAAGGTGGTGGCAGCCCACCGGGAAACTAACCGGGCCGATGAACTTCTGTTTTTTGCCGGCCACGGATACAACTCCGAATCATGGATTGCCCGTATGGACGAAAAAGTGGCCCTGCTGCAGCAGTTCCCCTGGCTGAATAAACAGGAAAACAGCCTTGAATACATTGATCATACCTTTGACACCCATATCAAATACCGCCTTCTTTCCCAGCTAGCCAGGGAAGACCTGGATCTGTCCATCCTTCACCATCATGGCGGAGCCACGGCCCAGTATCTGAACGGGACACCCATGGTAAGCGGAGTGACACAGTCCATTGAAAATATCAAGCAGTACCTGCGGTCCAAACTGCGGGATGCAGCCGACAGAGGCCGGGATCTGGACAAAACCATGAATCAATACATGGACACTTACCTGGTTCCCAGAGCGTGGTTTGACAACAGCCTGGATCCCGAACAGATGGTGGAAGATTCCATTTTCTGGAACAGTATGGACATCTCGGCCGAGGAGCTGGAAAATTACCGATCCAATGCCCGATTCATTGTTTTTGATGCCTGCTTCAACGGTTCCTTTCACCAGCCCGATTACCTCTCGGCACGGTATGTCTTCGGCAACGGAAAAACAATTGTAGCCCAGGCCAATACAGTCAATGTTATTCAGGACAAATTCCCCGATGAAATGATCGGCCTGCTGGGTTACGGCCTGCGCGCCGGAGCCTGGAACCAGTATGTGTGTTACCTGGAAACCCACATTATTGGCGATCCCACTTTCCGGTTTGCTTCAATAGATGAGAAACTCCACGCAGACGACCTGCTGTCTGTCAGGGGAAATAACAGAAAAGTGCTGAAATTTACCGGTTCAGATCATCCCGACATACGCGCCTGGGCATGGAGAACCCTGTATGAAAACGGGTATCCCGGCCTTGCTCCTGTGCTGAAATCCGCCTTTAGGCAATCACCCTTCGGCACGGAAAGAATGGAGATCCTGAAAATTTTGTCCGAAATCCGTGATGACAATTTTATCCAGGTGCTGCAAGCCGCCATGAGCGATTCCTACGAACTGATCCGCCGCCAGGCAGCCATTTTTGCCTTGAAATCGGGCGACCCCAGGCTGGCTTGCTTCCTCATCCGGGCCGTTACCGATCCGAACTGTTCCAAAAGAGTACGTTACCAGCTCAAGGAAGCTTTGGGATTTTTTCCGAAAGAGATCCTGCTGACTGCCCTTGAAAACCTGAGCCTGCCCGATGACAATACCGGGTACAGTAAACGGAGAAAGGAAGAAGTAAGGGAATGGGTGGAAAACGCCTGGTCGTCGTACGAAAGTTACATGAAAGACATTGTCTCTTCTGAAAGCAACAGGAAAGACAGGGCATTTGCCATAAGGGCGTTTCGCAATAAACCATTTCACCAGGGAATACCCCAGCTTACTTCATTCCTGTTTGAATGTGAAGACGAAGATACACAGATCATGCTGCTGGAAGCCCTGGGATGGTACCGGTACAGTTACCGGCGGGATGAAATTATTGATGCCTGTCATCGGATCATACAATCGGATAAATACAATGGGAGGGTGAAAGAAGAAGCAGAGCGCACGGTTCGCAGATTATCCTAGGCCTGGGAGGCTTTGTTTCTGAATCAGGGGGCAGTCAATGTACTGCCCCTTCCTTTTATTCATATACCTGCGGCTGAATCTCCCCTTTCAGCAGCAGCATTCCGTTATGGGCCATGGCTTCCAGCTCATCATCCCCCGGATACAGGTGAACAGGCGCTATCTTCGATACTCTTCCCACCAGGTAATTCATCAGGGTGCGGCTGTGGGCCAGGTTCCCTGTAATCAGAACCGCATCGGGCTTTTCAGGAAATGCCATGCTCATAGCCCCTGCACTCTGGGCCACCTGATAGGCCATGGCTTCCATGATGAACCGGGCATGATCGTCTCCCGCATCAATGCGTTGCTCCACCTCATAGCCGTTGTTGGTACCCAGGTAGGCTTTGAGACCTCCCTCACCCCGTATCATGGCCAGCATTTGTTCCCGGGTATATTTGCCGCTGAAACACATTCTGATCACATCGCCCATCGGAAGAGTCCCACTGCAGATAGGCGAAAACGGCCCGCCCCCATCATACCCCTGGGTGGTATCGATCACCCGCCCAAGGTGATGCGCTCCGATCGAAATGGCCCGGCCCAGACTGATCACGATCAGGTTCATTTCCTCATAGGCTCGGCCTACCGAACGGGCATGGCGCCTGGCCACATATTTCTGGTTCAGGGCGTGAAATACAGACCGCCTTTGAATAAGGGGATGGCCCGATATTCTGGATATCTCATCGAATTCATCCATTACCACCGGGTCGGAAATGAACGGACGGGCATTTTTCAGCTTCTGAGAAACCGCATAAGCCACCAGTCCCCCCAGATTCAGCACATCCATGCCATACTCCCCGCAGCTCAAATCCTCACGCAATTTATCGTTCACCTCATACATCCCCGATTTTACCGGCTTGCACAACCCGCCCCTGCCGATAACCAGGCGGATCTCATCCAGGGCGATCTCATTGTCATGTAACTCCTTCATGATGGCTTCCTTCCGGAAGTCGGTCTGATCACATATCCCGGAAAATTTTTCCAGTTCTCCGGGTTCATGCCTGATCCTTTTCAGAAAAAGGATCTTACCGTACCGGTACAGGGCAATCTTGGTAGCCAGATCCCTGGGATTAATGGTAAGGATAATGGCCTTGCTGTAGTGGTTTTTTATTTCACTCATCACCATACCTGTTTCGGGCAAATTTACACAATTCTCACTTTTAGCTGTTTTCCTTATGTAACAATGTTGTTTATTTTCAGAAAAAAGGAATTTTTATTCGGGGATTGTTGGTCAATCCGGTTAAAAACATGCATGGGAACAGGTATACGGATTTCCCCGTTACGGAATGGGCCTGTACTACGGCAATATCGGCAACCCGGAAGTGCTGAACAATCTTTTTGCCCTGTATTCCTTTTTTGATGTTCCGCTGATCAGTGGGCGCCTGCTCCCGTCCCATACCCAGATCGCCCTGGGAATGGTGGCGGGGTTTAATCCCTTCCATCCCACCTACAATCCCCTGAACCTGGCCATCGGCAACCGAGGGAACGTATTTTTCTATTACAATTTCAATGTGGGAATACCATTGCCCGACCGGTTGCGGTGGGTTCACGGGGCCAATTTCACCCATTTCTCCAACGGTGTACTTACCCTGCCCAACACCGTTTTCTACCTGCTGGATTATTTTACTTCCCTTCAGTAGGCCCTTTATTCCGAACTTCCTTTTTTTCAAAAAGATCCACTGCCCGGTTTTCTCCAGCCCACGAGTTTTACCTCGTTCCGGCAACAGGTATAAAAAGGGGGAAAACCGATTATATCGAATGGGGTTTAGGATATTCTTTGATAAAAAATACAAATGAATGGTGTTCATTCCCAGGCATTTGCTATTTTTGTTGTTTTACAATCATCGTTTCGTGAACACTTCATCCCCAAAACCATTTGATCCCGAAGCCGTCATTTTTGACCTGGACGGTGTGATTACACGCACGGCGCGTGTACACAGCCGGGCATGGGAACAATTGTTCAATTCATACCTTGAACAACGAGGGAAAAGTCTGGGAAAAACCTATCCCCCCTTCAGGCACGATCCCGATTACCTGAAGTATGTGGACGGAAAGCCCCGTTATGAGGGAGTTGACAGTTTTCTGCGATCCAGGGAAATTGTCATTCCCTGGGGATTCCCGGGAGATCCACCCGGTATGGAAACCGTTTGCGGACTGGGGAACCGGAAAAACGAACTGTTCCGTTCCATACTCCGAAAAGAAGGTGTGGAAACGTTTTCTTCCACCATTGCCCTGGTAAGGGAGTTGCTGGAAAACGGAATTGCCACGGGCGTGGCTTCTTCAAGCAAAAATTGCCGGGAGATACTCGAGGCAGCAGGCATTGAAAAACTCTTTCAAACCCGGGTCGACGGGGAAGTATCCGCCGAGCTGGACCTGAAAGGAAAACCCGAACCCGATATTTTTCTGAAAGCCTGCGAAAACCTGGGGAAAGATCCGGGAATAAGCATTGTGGTGGAAGATGCGGTATCGGGGGTGCAGGCGGGAAAAAAAGGGGGGTTCGGGCTGGTGATCGGCATTGCCCGGGAAGATAACCGTGAAGAGCTTCGCCGTAACGGTGCCGACGTGGTGGTAAACGATATGTCTGAAATCGGCGGAATAAAAGGATTGCGGGATCTGTTCCGAAGGAACTTTGCCGGTTAATTCCCCTGATTTATCTCCTTTTCCGGCTAATATCCACCGGCAAACCCCTCAGCTTCCATTCCCGCAGACCGCCCTTCAGTATGGTCAGATTGCCGAACCCTTTTACCAGCAGCATTTCTGCCGCCTGCACCGAACGCGATTCGTCATTGCAGTACAGGTATATGGGATGCTCCGCATCCAGACCATCCGTCAGGCGGAACAGCTCCTGTGAACGGGGGGCAGACACCGCATTGGGTATCCTGTCCTTCCTGTATTCACGGGCTACCCGAACATCCACCAGCAGGGGTTCAACCGCAAGATGCAGGGAAATATAAAACGAATCAGGGTCCAGCTTGCTGACTTCCTGCGAACAGGCCGGCCGGACAGGAAGAAGGAGCAAAAACGCTGCACACCAGATTATGGATCTCCTGTTTTTTTGTGTTTGCTTCATTTCTTTTAAAGGTAAAAAAACTTAGATACCTGAGGACATGTTTTCCGTCCTCAAATTCGCTGATTTTTCTATTTTTTGTAAATTTCCGTATGTCAAGCTGGTTGGGTGACCTGATCCGACTGTTTTTCCCGGCCGTTTGTGCGGGATGCGGAGAATCGCTGGTAACAGGGGAAAAAGTACTGTGTACCCGCTGCCTGTTCCTTCTTCCGCGTTCACAATACCATCTGTCAACCGACAACCCGGTAAGCAGGCTTTTCTGGGGCAGGGTAACCATTGAACAGGCCACGGCACTGTATGTTTTCGAAAAAGGAAGCATATTCCAGTCGCTGATCCACCAGCTGAAATACCGGGGCAGAAAAGATATCGGTCTCTACCTCGGGAGATTGCTGGGTACCGAAATAAAAGATGCTCCGGGCTTCAGCCATGCGGAAGTAATCATTCCGGTGCCCCTGCATCCTTCCAGGAAACGGGAAAGGGGATACAACCAGGGCGAATACATTGCCAAAGGCATGGCTGAGGTTATGCAGGCCGAAACCGAATTCGGCAACCTGGTGCGAAAAAGAAAAACCCCCACCCAGACACGCCGTTCCCGCATTGAACGCTGGGAGAATGTACGTGGCATGTTTGCCGTAAAAAAACCGCATCGCCTGGAAAACAGGCATATTTTGCTGGTTGACGATGTGGTAACCACAGGAGCTACCCTGGAAGCCTGTGCAGAAGTGTTACTGGGCATTCCCGGGGTAAGAGTTAGCATAGCCACTCTGGCTGTGGCATAACACGCTTCAGAAGGGCGGCCACAGCCGGTAATAAAAACAAAAGGTCAGCAGGTTATTGTAATGCCCCCGGTTCAGGTACCAGGTAGCTCCACCCACATGCTCACGTACCGGGATCACTGAATAGGAAAACCGGGCTCCCACGGCCAGCCGGTCGGTAAAACGGTACATCACTCCTGCCACCCCACTGAGCTCAACATGACGGAACGGATCCGTATCGAGCATCATACCGTTCTCATCCTTCTCCGTGTATCCTATCAACCATCCCACAGCCGGACCCAGCTCCAGGAAAACCATCTTCCTGTGCACATACTGAAACAAAACCGGCATTTCCAGGTAATGCAAATTCAGCCGGTAATAAGTATTGGTTCCTTCTACCTGGTTGCCGTCGGAGCTCCCTTTGCCGATATACCGAAGCTCGGCCTGGACTCCCGCATAATGCCCTATACCCATACGCGCATAGCCCCCCATGACGGCCCCGGCCTTATAATACCCCGTATAGGGATCCCCGTCAACCTGTGATACGCTAATCCCTCCCATCCATCCTATTTCAGGAACCTGGGCACAGAGCGACAGCACATTAAGCCACCATGCCGTCCAGATGAAACAGCTAATTTTTTTCATACGTATTTCCTGAGTTCCTCCTGTAGGGTTTTCATTCCCCGGGTGGCCGTATCCCTGATATGGACAAATTTTCTTCCGGAAGGAAAGAAAACCTCTCCGGGGTCTATCAAAAAAACAGGGCTTGAGGCAGGTATTTCAAATACCAGCCCTGCTGCCGGATAGACATTCAGAGAGGTCCCGATCACCACAAACAGGTCGGCCACAGCAGCCAGCCTCGCAGCTTCCTCCATGGCCGGAACCGGCTCCCCGAACCACACCACATGGGGACGGAGTTGCGACCCTTTTTCACAGATATCCCCATCCTTAAGCTCCCAGCCATCTATTTCATATACCAGATCCGGATCGACGGTACTGCGGGCTTTTCGTAATTCACCATGCAAATGGAGCACCCGGGTGCTTCCCGCCCTCTCGTGCAGATCGTCCACATTCTGGGTAATGATCTGCACATCAAAATCTTTCTCCAGTTCTGCCAGTCCCAGGTGGGCCGCATTGGGCTTCGCTTCCAGCAATTGTTTCCTCCTTTCGTTGTAAAAGCGCAACACCAGGGAACGGTTCGTTTCCCAAGCTTCCGGGGAGGCAACCTGTGTTACATCGTATTGTTCCCATAATCCGCCCATGTCGCGGAATGTTTTCAGGCCGCTTTCGGCACTGATCCCGGCACCGCTCAGTACCACCAGTTTTTTTCTCATGGCATGCTTCTTCCTTACGGGAAAAAGATACAAATTATCCCGGTATTTTTCCGGTCACATACTCAAATTATCCGTTCTCCGACCAGTTATTTTTTGTACCTTTATGCTGGGTGGTGATTATATAATCTATTGTAATACAGGGAATAAGAATATGGCGGTGATTGATCATGATACGGTAACCCGGATACTGGATGCGGCCAATATTGTGGAGGTAATTCAGGATTTCGTGACCCTGAAGAAAAGAGGGGCCAATTACATCGGCCTGTGCCCTTTTCATCATGAAAAAACCCCTTCATTCAACGTTTCTCCTTCCAAAGGCATATATAAATGTTTCGGATGCGGAAAAGGAGGCAGTGTGGTCAATTTCCTGATGGAGCATGAACATTTTTCCTATCCGGAAGCTTTGAAATACCTGGCCCGTAAGTACAACATTGAGGTGGTGGAGAAAGAGCTGACCGATGAAGAAAAGCGGCAGCAATCGGAAAGGGAAAGCCTGCTGGTTCTGACTTCCTGGGCACAGAAATTTTTCACACGCATGCTGAATCAGCATCCCGAAGGCCGGGAGGTGGGTATGAGCTACTTTCGGGAAAGGGGATTCCGCGAGGAGACTCTGAAAGAATACCAGCTCGGATACTGTCCCGAAGAGAGGGGCATCCTGTCGAAATCGGCCCTGCAGGCAGGATACAAAAAGGAATTCCTCCTGAAATCGGGGCTATCGGTGGAAAGGGGAACTGAACTGGCCGACCGGTTCAGCGGACGGGTCATTTTCCCCATCCACAGCATTTCAGGTCAGGTAATCGGCTTCGGGGGAAGGATCCTTAAATCGGGTGAAAAAACCGCCAAATACCTGAATTCTCCCGAATCGGAAATTTACCACAAAAGCCGGATCGTTTACGGAATCTTCCAGGCAAAGCGGGAGATCATCTCCCGGGAAAAATGTTACCTGGTGGAAGGATATACCGATGTGCTTTCCCTGTTTCAGGCCGGTATCAAAAACGTGGTGGCTTCTTCAGGAACCGCTCTTACCTCCGAACAGATCCGGCTCATCAGAAGATTCACCGCTAATGTTACGGTCATTTACGACGGTGACGAAGCCGGCATCAAAGCCTCGCTGCGGGGCATCGACCTGCTGCTGGAAGAAGGTATCGATGTGCGGGTGGTGGCCATGCCCCCTGGTGAAGATCCCGATTCGTTCGCCCGGAAGGTAAGTCAGACCGAACTGGAAGAATACATCAGGAACCATGAGCAGGATTTCATTTCCTTCAAAACCTCCCTGCTGCTGGAAGAAGCCAGCACCGATCCCGTAAAAAGGGCCCAGATGATCACCGAGGTGGTCAGGTCCATTGCCCTGATATCCGATCGCATCAAACGGGCTGTCTACATCAGGGAATGTGCCTCCCTGCTGGATATCGATGAGAAGATCCTGTATACGGAAGTGTACCAGAGAAGAAGGAAAAAGGCTGAGGAAACTTTCCGGAAATTTAGTCTTGACCAGGAGGTCAGGCTGAGATCCACACCCGTACCTTCTTTTGTAAAAGAGGTTTACAGCGAACCCCAGGAGAAGGAGATCATCCGGCTGCTGCTTCATTACGGCGACCGGGAACTGTTTCCCCTGGACGAACTGGCTCCTGAATCGGAGTACATCAGCGTGGCCGAATACATTATCCAGGAGATCAAGAATGATGAACTGGAATTTAAGAACCTGGTATACAGGAAAATATTTGAGGATTACCAGCGATTGCTGAGCCGCGGGGAAGAACCCGACCACCGGTACTTTATCAATCACGAGGATCCGCAGGTACGTGAGCTGGTTGCCGATCTGCTTTCGAACCCCTATGTGCTTAGCAAGGTCCATTCCAGAAAAGGAGTGCATGTGAAAACCGAAGATCTGATCCTAAAGAAAAGTGTTCCGGAAACGCTGATCGCCTACAAAACGAAAATACTGAAAATGGCGGCCCAGGAAAAGCTTTCCGAAATCGGGAAAGCCCAGGAAAAAAAACTCCCCCCGGAAGAAATTACCCGCATACAGCAGGAATACCGCATCATCAAGGAAGTGATCACCACCATAGCCCATGACCGTAAAATGGTGATCATCACCTGAAGCCACGGGTGCTTTTGCTCCTTTTGTTTTTATTTTGCAAAATGATTATCTTGGTAACGGCATTCACCCAGGTTGCTAAACTTGTCCAAATGGACCTGAAAAAGATCTCCCCGGCATTTCTGACCTTTTCCATCCTGCTCTGTCCTTCCTGCCAAGACAATAAAGAACATACCGAAGCCGATATCAGCGAGGATGTTGATATAATGGTAGACGTTACATCGCGCCTGGAAGAAATGATCTCTTCCAGAAAAACCATCTTCTATGGCATCTATTCCCCCGTGGAAATGTCGGCTTTCTTCGAGCAATACCAGATCGGTTTCGATCCGTCGGTGCTCCATCCGTCGGATATGGCCAACCAGTATGTGCTGACCGACAAGATTGCCCTGAATATCGGGGTCTATGGGGCGGATCTGAGTTATATCAAACTGTTCGACCAGCCCCAGGAAGCCATCCGTTACTACCTAACCATCGGAAAACTCAGCCGGCAGCTGGGCATTCCGGATGAGCTGATCCGGACTCCGGCAGATGATTACCTGCAAAACATTGACGACCCGGATAAGCTGGTTAACATAGCCACCACCACCTATGTGGCTACCGAACAGTTCCTGAACAGAAATGACCGGGAGCATGCGGCCGTCCTGATGCTGGCTGGCGGATGGGTCGAGGCCATGTACATTGCCACCCATGCTTTATGCGATTCTGACGGGCCCAGGGAAGAAGTCACAGAACGAATCGTCGCCCAGAAATATTCCCTGAACATGCTTATTGCCATGATGCAGAACCATGCCCATCATGAATCCGTAGCCAGGTACCTGCACCTGCTGAACGTACTGAAAAAGTATTTCGACCAGTTTGATATCTATTTCGAAAAGGATGATGTAAAGATTGATACCGCCAGCCGGTCAATCATATCATCCCGTTCCTATGTGGATATATCTGCCGGTATCGTGGAGAACATCAAACGGGTGGTGGCCGGTATCCGGTATGTAATAACCGGTTGACCGGGAAATATTCCATGAATTATCGCCGGGTATCAACCACCAGAAAATAAAATTTGATATCTTTGAATTGAATTTACATTAAACTGAATGCATTATGAATGGTTCCGCAAAAACACTGAAAAACATTGTTCTGGCCATGGTGCTGATTATGCTGGCTGCACCCGCCTGCAAGCGCCGGGGAGAAATGGGTTCGGCCCGGGAAAGCAGGAAAGAAACCTATGTAAAGGAATCCATTGAATCGAAAGTCAGGGAATTTGTATACCCCCTTCCCACCGCCTTCGAGGTAACTGAAATGCTCAACGAAATTGGAGCCAATTATATCCTGACCCTGACCAACTCGGTTAAGAATGCCGACAAATACTTCACAGAAAAAAGCAAAGCCCTGAACCTGGGCGTATATGCTGCCGACCTGTCTTACAACAGCACCTACCAGCAAAAGCAGGAAACCATGTTCTACATTGAAGCCAGTAAAAAGCTGTCGGACGGGCTGGGTATTTCGGGTGTTCTTACCGAAGAACTGGCCGAAGAAGTAGAAGATAACATCAACGACAAGGAAAAGCTGGTGGAAATCATTACCAATGCATTCTATGACACATACAATGAGCTGAACCGGACGGGAAAAGGCAACCTGTCGTTACTGGTTATTGCCGGAAGCTGGGTGGAAGCCCTGTATATTACCACCAATATTTCCGAAAACGTATACCATAATCTGGAAATCGTAAAAATCATCCACCAGCAAAAAGAAAACCTCGACAAATTCTGGTCCATCCTGGAAGAAAACCAGAACGGGGAATATATTAATGAAATCATGAATGAACTGAAACCTGTAAAGGATATATATGATAACATAGACCAGAGCCTCTCGGAAAAGGATGTCATAGCTATCACGCAGGAGATCAGCCGGATCAGGGAAAAATTCATTTCATAAAATTACCGATATCTCCAATTTTTATCTGCCGCCGGAAATCCCGGCGGCTTTCTTTTATAATACATCCCTTCGTTCTCCAGAGGAAAGGTAGCCCTGAGGGGCAGCCCCGTCGTCGGCGGTGCTTCCATTATTGTAGTAATAGAATTTGCCATCAAAAAAATACAGACAACCCCGGAGGGGTTGCATTATTTCT
>DQWH01000196.1 GCA_011042635.1 Bacteroidota bacterium
AAAAGGAATTGCTGCGGCGGGAAAAAGACCTGGAACAATTGGAAAGGGAAAGATTGCAGCAATCGCTCGAGCTGGCCAGGCAAAAGCATGCCGTGGAGCAGCGGGAAAGGGAAAACCGGATACTGGAACAGGAAAACCGGATCATTGAACCGAGGCTGAGAGAGGAAGAGCAGAAACAGCGGGAACAGGAGCAGGCCATAGCCCTGCTTGAGAAGCAGAAGAAGCTGGATCAGCTGGAGCTGGAAAGGCAACGCACCACAAGGAAAGCCATGATCCTGATCATTATGCTGGTAGTTCTCGTGGCTCTGGTGATTCTGGGAAGCCTCATTTCCAGCCGTCACAAAAATGTGCTCCTGGCCCGGCAGAAACAGGAAATCGAAGAAAAAAATACCGATCTGGAGCAGAAAAATGAAGAGATCAGTGCCCAGCGCGATGAGATCGAAGCCCAGCGGAACATGCTGGTGGAACAGAATGAAAAGATCCGGGAGATCCATTCCGAAATCACCAAAAGCATAGAATATGCCCGCCGTATCCAGTCGTCAACCCTTCCGGGAACAGAAGGTCTTACCGCCCTTTTCAGGGATCATTTCCTGCTATTCCGTCCCCGGGATATTGTGAGCGGCGATTTCTACTGGCTGGCTACTCTGGAAAATTCCACCGTGCTGACTGTGGTCGATTGCACGGGCCACGGTGTCCCCGGTGCGTTCATGAGTATGCTGGGTATGTCGCTGCTGAAGGAGATTGTGGTGAAAGAGTATATTACACAACCTGCTGTTATTTTGAGACGGCTGCGGAAGGAAGTGATCACAGCCCTCAGTCAGAAAGGAACGTCGGGTGAACAGCGCGACGGAATGGACCTTTCTCTGATTACCGTTCACCATGATACCGGAATGATGGAATTTGCCGGAGCCAACAATTCCCTGTACCTGATCAGGAATAAAGACCTCGCCCCACCGGGAGTTTACAAGGGACAGCCCCTGAAGCACGATCAAAACGGCGATGTGCTGTATGAAATACCGGCCGATAAAATGCCCATTGCCCTGTATGATAGGATGGATAAGTTCACCAATCATGAAATTCCTCTCATGGAAGGCGACCTGGTGTATCTGTTTACCGACGGATATGCCGATCAGTTCGGGGGCCCCGACGGGAAGAAATTTATGTACAAACCCTTCAAACGAATGCTGCTGGCCCATGCTTTCCTGCCCATGAAGGAACAACTGGAAATCATCACCCGTGAGCTGGATGAATGGATGGAGAATTATGAGCAGATAGACGATATCTGTGTTCTCGGGGTCAGAATATAACTGTCCGCTGTGCCAGGCAATTTCCCATGTTTTTTCATATCCTCCCGTTTTTTCCGTTATTTTCATTGTATATTCGTTCTCTGAACTCAACATTTCATTATCGGTGGTATGGAAAAGATACTGATCACAGGAACGGCCGGTTTTATCGGTTTTCACCTGGCCAACCGGCTGGTGGATCATTCATTCGAGGTCATTGGACTGGACAATATCAATGCTTACTATGATGTGGCTTTGAAACATGCCAGGCTGGAAGAAGCAGGCATTGATACTGCCAGTCTGGAATACGGGAAGATTACCCGGAGCAGCAGAAATCCCGCCTACCGGTTCATAAAACTCGACCTGAAAGACAGGGAAAGTATTCTCAAACTGTTTGAAGAGCACCGCTTCGACCGGGTGGTACACCTGGCCGCCCAGGCGGGTGTGCGGTACAGCCTGAAAAACCCGCAGACATATATCGACAGCAATATTACCGGTTTTTTAAATATGCTGGAAGCATGCCGCCATTACCCCGTAAAACACCTGCTGTATGCCAGCAGTTCCAGTGTTTACGGAAGCAATATCAAACAACCCTTTTCAGAGGCCGACAGGGTGGATAACCCTGTCAGCCTGTATGCCGTGAGCAAGAAAAGCAATGAACTGATGGCCCACTCCTACAGTCATCTGTTTGGCATTCCGGCTACCGGTTTGCGCTTTTTTACCGTATACGGACCCTGGGGACGACCCGATATGGCTGCCTTTCTTTTTACCGAACGGATCCTCGGCGGACGGCCTATCGAGGTATACAACCAGGGAAATATGAAGAGAGATTTTACCTATATTGACGATATTGTAAAAGGGGTGGAAGCCCTGCTGGGGAAAGTTCCGCAGGGAAAGCCTCCTTTCAGGATCCTGAATATTGGAAATTCGCGGCCGGTGGACCTGATGCATTTTATCCGCACACTGGAAGAAAAGCTCGGAACAGAAGCGCGCAAGGAATTCCTTCCCCTTCAGCCGGGCGATGTGCCGGAGACCTTTGCCGATATCAGTCTTCTGCATGAAGTCTGCAGTTACAAGCCTTCTACTTCCGTAGAGGAAGGAATCGACCGGTTTGTCGACTGGTACCGGAGTTTCTACCGCAGATAAAGCGGGAAAGAGTTCCGGCCGGAGGAAATAGTACAAACCCGGACACCGTATTGTGCGGAAACGGACGGTTTTTTTCGGCTGTATTTTTTACATATAACTGAATAGCAGAAAGTTGTATGACGGGGTACAATTCTTGTGTTTCAGCTGCAGAACTGCCCGGGAAATGATAGGAAATTATTTAAAAGTAGCCTTTCGTCAGATGATCAGGTACAGGTTCCATACCCTGGTGAACCTGACCGGTCTGGCGGTGGGAATTGCCTGTGTCATGTTCATTTTATTATATGTGTACGATGAAATGAGCTATGACCGCTATTTCATCAAAGGAGAGAATATATACCGCGTTGGGCAGGAGGGAAGGATTGGAGAGCGGGAAATTCTTGTGGTCACTACCCCTTCTCCTCTGGCACAAACCCTGAGGGAGGAATTTCCCGAAATACTGGCTGCTACGCGTTTGTACCGGAGCATCAATACGGTATTGAGCTATGAGGAAAAAAGTTTTCTGGAAAACAGGTATTACTATACCGACCCGGAATTTTTCAAGGTATTTAGCTACAGACTGCTACGGGGTAATCCGGAAAATATTCTCCAGTACCCCAACACTATGGTGATCTCGGAATCGGCCGCCAGAAAATATTTCGGTAACGAGGATCCTGTGGGAAAGGTGTTGCATGAAGCCGACGGGAATGATTATATGGTGACAGGTGTAATGGAAGATGCACCGGGCAATACCCATCTCCGCATCGATTTCCTGGCCAGCAGCAGTACCTTCCCCGTGCTGGAAAATGATAACTGGCTGATTGATTATTATTATACGTACATACGGACGCGTGACGGAACCGATCAGAAAGAGCTGGAAAGAAGGATCAGGTTGCTGCTCGACCGGTATTTCGGATACCAGCTGGTTAAAAGCATGGGGCTGGAAAACAGCGGTGAACTGACAGGAACTTCCGTACATTTTTTTCTCGAACCGGTTCGAAGCATATACCTTAATTCACAAGCGCCTATGCAGATCGAGCCGGTGGGTAATGTCAGCTACATCCGTTTCTTTTCTCTGCTGGCTGCTTTTATCCTGGTCCTGGCCTATGTCAATTTTACCAGCCTTTCCACAGCCCGCTCGTTTACGCGGGCCCGGGAAATGGTTGTGCGAAAGGTGATGGGTTCCCACCGCCTGCAGATTGTCGGGCAGATCATAATCGAATCGATCCTGCTGAGCCTGCTGGCATTCTTCATAGCACTTACCCTGGTGGAACTGCTGCTGCCCATATTTAACCGCCTTTCGGGGAAAAGCCTTACCATGCTTGCCTTCGAGAACTGGTTACTCCTGCCTTCAGCTGTTACACTGACGGTTCTGATGGGGCTCCTTTCCGGAGGAGTTACCGCTCTTACGTATTCTTCTCCGGAGATATTCCACGTGTTAAGGGGAAAGATCCGGCTACGGCCCCGCCATATGTGGCTGAGATCCGGGCTGGTGATTTTCCAGTTTTCCATGGCCATCGGGCTTCTGATCTCTACCCTGGTGATATATCATCAGCTGCAGTATATTCGTGAAAAGAAACTTGGATTTGACCGGGAGAATGTGCTGGTGGTTGACCGGGCTTACGGACTTGAAAGCAAAATGGAAGCATTTGCCCTTGAACTGGAAAAACTCCCGGGTGTATTGTCCTCCTCGCTGATGAGCACCCTGCCGGGTATGGACGGCTGGAGTGCCGTGATTGTGCGAAGGCATCATGCTCCTTCCGACCAGGTGGTTCAGGCCAGGCTGCTGGCAGGCGATAACGAAATGTTTGAAACACTGGGATTGAAATTGATTGAAGGAAAGCCTTTTGCTTCGTTTTCTTATACCGATACCATTTCTGTTATCCTGAACGAAACGGCCGTGAACAACCTGGGGCTGGAATATCCGGTAGGCGAGCACCTGCATCCTGCAGGGGAATGGAACAAATATACCATGGAAGTTACGGGAGTGGTAAGCGATTTTCATTTCCGCCCCCTGAATGAACCCATCGAAAACCTGATCATTACCGACCGCTGGATGATGACCCCTCGGTACGTAGTGGCCAGAATCGATCCGGAATACAGGGAGTTTACACTGAAAGAGGTGGCTGACAGATGGGAACGGATGACAGCCGGCCAGCCCTTCAGTTATTTTTTCCTTGACGACAGCTTCCGGGAATGGCATCAGTCCGAAATTCGCACGGGTGAGCTTTTTACCATATTTTCCGTGCTCTGTGTGATTATAGCTTGTGTGGGATTGCTGGGAATGGTTTCCTTCCTTGCCGGCCAGCGCACCCGGGAAGTGGGTATCAGAAAGGCCATGGGGGCAAGTCCCTACCAGATCGTCCTGGTCTTTATGCGCGAATTCTTTATCTGGTTCCTCGTAGCCACTGTTCTGGCCTGGCCACTGGCTTACCTGGGAATGAAAAACTGGTTGCAGGATTTTCCGTACAAGGCATCCTTCCCCTGGTGGACCATGGTGCTGGCTGTGCTTATCACCGTGGTGGCAGCCCTGCTCACGGTTGGGTATCAAACCTGGATGGTATCCAGCCGCAGGATAACCGATACCATCCGGCAGGAGTAGTTGAAACGGCCTGTCATTTCAGCCTATACATGCCTCAGTTTCCATTTACCGCGTCTGAACAGAATCCATGCCAGCAGACTCATCAGTGATTCCGACAGAACAATCGATGTATAAACGCCGTCCTGGTTCATGCCCAGCGTGAAGGCAAGAAATGCGGCAAGAGGAATTTCGATGATCCAGAAGCATATAAGGTTCAGCAGGGTGGGGGTAAAGGTGTCGCCCGCTCCATTGAATGCCTGTACCATGACCATACCGAGAGCATAGAACACAAAACCGTAGCTGATGATCCGCAGGCATTGGCCACCGTTTTCTATTACACGCGGTTCGTCAATGAATAGTCTGATCAGAAAGGCCGGATTGATAATGAGAAATAGGGCTACCAGGCCCAGGAAGATCATGTTGATCCTGCTGGTCAGCCACACCGACCGTTCCGCTCTGCGGGGCTGCCGGGCTCCCAGGTTTTGCCCGGTAAGTGTGGCGGCCGCATTGCTGAGTCCCCATGCCGGAAGCATGCTGAACAGAACAATCCGGATGGCAATGGTATAACCGGCCAGCACCTCGCTCCCGAATTCGGCGATGATTCGGATCAGCCCGATCCAGCTGGAAGTGGCTATGATGTTCTGGCCGATCCCCCCGGCAGAAAGCCTGACCAGCTTCATGGCTACCGCGGGAGCCGGTTTCAGGTCACCTGACCGTATCCTTACCCTGGTGCTTCCCCTGTACAGCTTAAAGAACTGATAGAGCACTGCCAACCCTCTTCCCGTGGTGGTGGCAATGGCCGCTCCTTCAATTCCCCATTCCGGGAAAGGACCCGGCCCGAAAATGAACAGGGGGTCAAGTATCAGGTTCAGTCCGTTGGCAAGAACCAGTACCCTGAGCGAAATGGCTGCATCGCCGGCGCTTCTGAAAACGGCATTGATGATGAACAGCCACATGATCACCAGGTTTCCTCCGATCATGATCGAGGTATACCGGTACCCCTGCCCGGTGATCTCACGGCTGGCTCCCATTAGCTGAAGGAAATCCCGGGAGAAAAATATACCTGCCAGGGCGATGGGAAGCGAAACCAGAAAACCCACGAAAATGGCCTGCGTGGCGGCGGTGGAGATACCTGTCCTGTCTTTTTCCCCGGCCCGGCGGGATACCAGTGCGGTGGTGCCCACGCCCAGTCCGGCTCCCAGGGCATATATCAGGGTCATCAGCGATTCCGTAATTCCCACCGTGGCTACAGCATCCGATCCGAGTTTCGATACAAAGAATATATCAGCCAGAGCAAAAACCGATTCCATGACCATTTCCAGAATCATGGGAACCGACAGGAGCAGGATGGCACGCCCCAGACGCCCCCGTGTGAAATCCAGATCGGTGCCCCGGATCGATTCCACGATATCCGACAAAAGACGATAAAGGGGTGAATGGTCCTTTCTGCGGTTCATGACGGTCGGAAAAAAGTTCTTAATACTACGAATCTTTTTAAAATACCCCAACAGGGGAACCTCTTTCCTTTGACGGTTTTTTTGTTTCTTTGAAAAAAAAATATATCGGGAAAATATGTTCAGCACCGAGCTCAATCATCTGTTGCAATCCATAGATTCTGAGTTTTTTGCATGGCTGATGAAAGCCATCAGCTTTTTCGGGAATACCTTCGTAATCATCCCCCTGCTGATCATTCTGATGTACGGGTTTCATTTCAGAAAGGGGTTTGTGATGATTCAGGTTACCGCCTGGGCCAGCCTCTTCATTGGTTTTTTTAAAAACCTGTTTGCCCTTCCCCGTCCCTTCGATGTGGATTCCTCTTTGATGCCGTTCGGTGCGGAGTACACCCTCCCGGCCGACCGGATCCGGTCAACGGGAAGTAATAGCTTCTGGGGTACACTGCCTTCCGAAATCGTTTTGCATCTCAGGGAGGCAGGGCTGTCAAACTACGGATTCCCATCGGGCCACGTTACCCTGTCCACCACCTTTTTCGGCACTCTTTCCCTTCTGTACCGGAATACCTGGCTGCGGATCCTGTCAGTGTTTTTTATACTCTCCATGCCTGTTTCACGGATTTTCCTGGCACGTCATTTTCTGGCCGATACCCTGGGAGGCCTGGCCCTGGGAGGCTTGATCATTCTGATTGTCTGGTCTGTTCTGCTGAGACCGCCTGCTTTCGGGAAGTTTCTGGGAAACCGATTAATGGCTTTCTTTTATTTCAGGGTCCACTGGGTGTGGTGGCTCGTTCTGTTTGTTCTGCCAGCGGCAATGCTCTTTTTCCCGGAAACACCCACTGACCTGGTCGGTCAGCTGATCGGGTTTAACCTGGCTTTTGTGCTGATCGTTGCCGGAGGTTTCCCCGAACATACCGGCCGGGCCGTACATGCCCTGTTCCGGGTGCTGCTGCTTCTTGTGCTCCTGGGAGGTTTGATTGTTCTCAGAACCTGGCTTACAGACCAGTGGGCTTTTCTGGAAACCTCAGCCGGAGAATTTCTTTCCGCCTTCCTGGTTATGTTTCTCGGCATATGGACAGGAACGGGCCTGTGTATTCGATGGGGATGGTACCGGCGGCATACGGCAGCATAATGAAAAAAACCAGATAAGCTTCCATGAAACAGATATTTATTTCAGTAATTGGATAATGTGTGGGGATTGTTATCTTTAAGATGGGAAGTAAATACAAACGTGTAATAAACTAATGCTATGATCCATCATGTGGTTTTCGGGCAAACTCCCGGCGGAAAAAAAGTGGAAAAGCTCATCCTGAGGAATAAAAGCGGATTGAAACTGGAACTGATTACCTACGGGGCCACCATTTCTTCCCTGGAGGTTCCCGGTAAAAACGGTAAATCGGAAGATGTGGTGGCTGGATTTGACAACCTCGATGCATACCTGCATGAACATCCTTATTTCGGATGCATGGTGGGCCGGTATGCCAACCGCATTGCAGGAGGACAATTTGACCTGGACGGTGTGACCTATTCGTTGGCCCGGAATAACGGAGACAATCACCTGCACGGAGGCGTGGAAGGCTTCGACAAAAAAGTATGGAATATCATGGAAGTGAATGACCGGCCCTATCCGTCGGTATTGCTCAGTTATCTCAGCGAACACCTGGAAGAGGGATATCCGGGAAACCTGGAGGTGAGGCACCGCATTACCATTGGACCGGGAAACCAGATTGTCCTCGATACCGAAGCCCGGACCGACCGGCCGACCATCCTGAATCTGACCAACCACAGTTATTTCAATCTGTCTGGTTTCCGGAAAAATATTTATGATCACCAGGTCATGATCCATGCCCGGACAATCACCGAAGCCGGAGAAGGACTCATCCCTACCGGAAAGTTCCTGGATGTTCGCGGCACACCCTTCGATTTTACCCGGCATACGCCTATCGGGAAAAATATTGACCGGATACCGCCTGGTTATGACCATAATTTTGTGGTCAACAGGAAAGAAGAAAATGAACCTGTCCCCGTGGCGGAAGTGTATGATCCCCTTTCAGGCAGGGTGTTGAAGGTTATATCTACCCAGCCCGGTGTGCAGTTCTATACGGGGAATTTTCTCGACGGAAGTCTGAAGGGGAAAGGGGGAGTGATCTATGGCAAGCATTCTGCATTTTGTCTGGAAACCCAGCATTTCCCTGATTCTCCTCATCATCCGCATTTTCCATCTACCGTGCTTCGTGAAGGGGAACTGTTTAAACATAGTACGATTTTTGCTTTCAGTGTGAAGTGATCATCTAAGGCGCTACTGAATAATGAAAAGGAGGTTTTCTTTCGGACAAAGATTCTGGTATCATGTTGTTTACAGCCTTTCTTTGCTGGCGATCTCCCGTGGCTTGCCCGCCCAGAAACTGGAAAGGATCCACCTGGATACGGGCAGGGGGCTGATGGTTACCCGTGTTGAATTCCCCGGCGAACAGGAAATATCCCTGGATTCCCCGGTGCCACTTTTTACAGTCAGACTGAACGGGCGCATCTACAGTTCAGCTTCCCTGGCAAGGGTGAACGGCGACACCGGCTCGGTGACCTACCTGTTCTCCAACGGAGTATCGTGTTCCCTCGGGAAAGAGAATGATTTTATGCATGGATGGAAGATCAGGCTGGCAATCAGAAATTCAACTACCGACACCGTGAGGGTGGCCGACCTGGTACCTTTCGGCATGGATCCTGAGCATGTGTACATTACCGCCGCCGGTCCTCCTGGTCTGGCCCGCACACAGCTTTTTGTTCCGGAAAGGCCTCCCGTTGGGGTGATTGTGCCCGACAATGCATGGGAAATGGGATACGGGGCTCTGCCCCTGGAAGAGAATGTTTCAGTGGTGGCCCTTGCCAGAAGAACCGAGGTGCTCGATGGGGAAAGAAGAAGGTATGAAACCATCCTGCCGCCCCGGTCAGACGTGATCTATACGCTCTGGGCCGAGGCCTGCGAAGGCCCGTGGCAGAATGGACTGAAACGGGTATTCGGAGAGAGATACCTGTACGATCTGGACTATTTTGACGATTACCTTTACCGCAGGGAAGACCTGCAGTGGATACGGCAGTGCTATGTTATTGTGCTTCAGTTTGCCTGGGATCAGGAATTCTATGACCGGGAAAGCGGTAAATATACCTTTTACGAATTTCTGAAAAAGGGAGAAAAACTATTCGGAGGGATAGATGTTTTTGGCATCTGGCCTACCTGGCCCAGGCTGGGGATCGACCAGAGGAATCAGTGGGACCTGTATGCCGATCTGCCGCTGGGACTCGAAAAACTGAATGAACTCGCCCGGTATGCCCGGGAAAACGGCACCCGTTTCTACATTGCATACAATCCATGGGATCAGAGTACCCGCGAGGAAAACCATTACCGGGGAATGGCCCGCCTGATCGAAGCCGTGGATGCCGACGGGGTGGTGCTCGATACACGGGGAAGATCCAGTGTGGAGCTGCAGCAGGCGGCCGACGAAGTGAAACCGGGTGTGATCATGTACAGCGAGGGAATGGCCGTTCCCCGCGATATGCCGGGAATCCTTTCCGGAAGGGTGCACGATGCCATTTTTATGCCTCCACCCCTGAACCTGAACAAGCTGATCCGCCCAGACCATGCCATTTTCCGGGTGTGTCAGCTGAGCCAGGGAAGACTGCACCGGGAAATTGCCATTTCTTTCTTCAACGGGATCGGCACCGAGATCAATACATTTGCCCCCGGCCGGCCCGGGTGGATGGAAGAAGAATTCCGGTATCTGGGTGAAACCACCATGATTCTGCGGGCCAATACATCGGTTTTTACCGCTCCCGAATGGACCCCGCTGACAGAAAGCCTGGCCGATTCCATATGGGTCAACCGATGGACCAACGGGGAGAAAGTCCTGTATACCGTTTTCAGTCTCCGGCCTGAGGGACATTCCGGCCCCCTGGTCCGCCTGGATGATCCGGGCCCCTACCATTACGTCAGTCTGTGGAACCACCGGGAAATCGAGCCGGTGAAGATCAACGGACATCTGTACCTTCCGGCCGAGGTCGAAGCATTCAACGCATCGTATCTGGGCACACGCCGCGAAGGCAACGTGGAATGCCTGGCGGCATTTCCGGAATTGCTCAGGGTGGAAAGAAAGGGAGATTCCCTGTTTTTCCAGGCTACCACCGGCGACCGTATCCGCCTGTGGAAAGGAAAACCCTCCTGGCAGGGCCGGTACGTCGATTTTCCCATCGGTTTCTGGGAGCTCAGCCTGTTCAAGGAGTTCGGAAGATATACCGGCGATTATGTATTGCAACTCTATGAAGAAGAAGAACTTCTCGACGAAAGGGTGATCACCTTCGATCATGGAAAGCCCTGGCTGGTGAGCACGGTGGAAAAAACCCGGGCTGTGAACAGACCCCCTGCCGGCATGGTGGAGATCCCTGCCGGAGTGTTTGAATATTCGGTATACCACGATGACAGTTTTATACCCTATCCCGATTACCCGGAATCGGAAACGGTGAAGATGCCCAGGTTCTTCATGGACAAATACCCGGTAACCAATGCACAGTTCCACGAGTTCCTGGTTCAGTCGGGCTACCGCCCGGAATATCCTGCCAATTTTCTCAAACACTGGGAAAACGGGATATATCCTCCGGGTACGGAGAATTATCCCGTCGTATGGGTCAGCCCCGAAGACGCGCGTGCTTATGCCGACTGGGCCGGGAAAAGGCTGCCCACCGAAAAGGAGTGGCAGTATGCCGCACAGGGAACAGACGGACGGGCGTGGCCTTGGGGGGATGAATTCCATGCCACCCGGTGCAACAACGCATTTGAAAGGCCTACCCCCGTGGATGCTTTCATGAAAGGAGCCAGTCCCTTCGGAGTAGTCGATATGGTGGGAAATGTGTGGCAGCTTACCAGCGATACTTACGATAACGGAAGTTACCGTTTCTCCATCATCAGGGGAGGCAGCTATTATCAGCCCATTTCCAGTTCATGGTATGTGCAGGGTGGCCCCAGGCCTGTTAACCATACCCAGATGCTTTTGCTGGTATCCCCCGGTTTTGACAGAAATGCCACTGTGGGATTCCGCTGCGTGATGGATGCACAGGTTAAAGATTGATAAATCAGGATAAAACAAAATAAGACAGCTCCGATAGGTTTCCGTTTTGCTCTTTTTCCGTAAAATGGTAATTTAACAGCCGGGTTGCATTCCTGATTTACAATCATCCGTTATGCCGCGAAAGAACAGAACAAGAAAACGAATCCTGAGCATATTTTCCCCGATGTTTTTCTTTTATCTGGTGCTGGCCATGGTGGTGGGAGTTAGCTATTATTACCTGCGGTACCTGGGAAGAGACCGGATCGGGATCGTGGTGTTAGGCAATGCCCAGGAACCGGATTCCGAACACCGTGCCCTGGCGAGGTTTCTTGGTAAACGAAAGAATACCGAATACAGGCTGATCCCTTCCGGAAAGCTGACCAACGGGTCAGATGCGCTGAAGGGCCTCTCACTGGTATGGATTCATGAAGACGATACTGCCCTGCTGAAAGCATACCGCCGAGAAGGGATCAGAGAAACCCTCACCCGTTTTGTCAGGGATGGAGGGTCCCTGCTTCTCAGTCTCCAGGCTGCTTCACTGACGCACGATCTGGGCTGGGAGCCACAGCTTCCGGAAACGGTGGAAGAAGAACTGATCGATGAAGGCTTCGGAAGAAAAAAAGGAATGCGGGCTTTTGGCTCCCATCCGGTATTCGAGGGATTGTCCGGAGGAAGCTATTTCTTCCACCCGAAGTCGGATATGACCATCCGGAAAACGGGTTTCTTCGGGAATCGTGTTCCGGAAAAGGGAAAAGTGACCGGCGTGGGCTGGTCGTATGTTTTTCTGAATGAAGACGAGAAATTGATGATCGAATACGAGGAAGGAAAAGGAAGGGTGCTGGCCCTGGGGGCATTTCTGTACTTTTCCGTTCCCAACTTTCAGCGTACGGAACTGGAAATGGTGGCCGATAACCTGGTTTCTTACCTGTGCGGACGCCATGCTAACGAGAAGATGAATTACTGGACTTTCAATGAACGGGACACCTATCCGGTAGCTTTTAACGGGAAGAGGGAAGACCTGCCTCCTTCCGAACCCTGGAACCTGCCGCAGGAGCCATTCCTGCTTCACCGCGAACGGGCTACAGAAGCATTCTGGGACGTGGCCGGCCGCCGCCTTCTGATCATGGGAAAGGAAACCGGTGGAGTGGACGAAATCTGGTCCCATCCCTTTATGGCATTGCAAAATTACAGGGTGGGCGTGAGCCTTCCCGGGAAGAAGGATTTTCAGTGGCTTTCGGGGTTTCCTTCTTCCGTAACCGTCCATCCGGCATATTTTGCCAGGGAATATGTGATCGGCACGGATACACTTACAGAAACGATCACGGCACATCCTGATCTTCCGCTCGGCGTGATGCATTACGAATATTCCGGACCCGATACCCTGTATCTCCATGTGTTTTTTGAAACCCGTTTCCGCCTCATGTGGCCTTATTCGCACCGGGCTACCGGCGATTTGTATTACGGGTTTGACGAGAGCCTCCATGCCTTTGTGGTGCACGACGAATCCCGGGATTACGTGATGCTGCTGGGCACCAACGGCCGGATCCTGCACAGGGAAACGGGGAACTTCTCCGGGTTTGAAACAGGAAACAGTTTGTTCCCCAGGGGTATAAGGTCCGATACCTTTCCGGTGAGCGGTCAGATGACCGTGCATCTTTCTCCCCGGCAGAAGCGTACCGATGTAATGATAGCCGCTACTTCCGAAGGTTTTGACCGGGGCCGGAACCTTTACCGCCGGAATATGCAGCACCCCGGGCAGGTGCTGGCCGAAGCCGTGACATACAGCCGGCGGAGGGAGAAGGATCATTTGCAGGTGATCACTCCCGATTCCCTGCTTAATGAAGGGTACCGCTGGGCCCGGGTGGGTACCGACCGTTTGTTTGTGCATACTCCCGGTATAGGCGAAAGTCTGGTGGCGGGCTACGGCACAACGGCTACAGGATGGAACGGCGGTCATGCCGTTAACGGAAGGCCTGGGTACGCCTGGTACTTCGGGAGGGACGCCATATGGTGTGCCATGGCCATGCTGCATTATGGCGATTTTGAAAAGGTACGCACCATACTCGAGACATTTAACCGGTACCAGTCGCCCGACGGAAAAATATACCACGAACTCACCACTTCGGACTTTGCCCATTACGATGCGGCCGATGCCACTCCCCTCTATATTATCCTGGTGGGAAGGTACCTGCGCTACAGCGGCGATAAGGCCTTTATCAGGAAAACATGGAAAAATATCCGGAAAGCCATTGATTTTTGCTATTCCACCGATACCGACGGCGACCTCCTGATAGAAAACACCCATGTGGGTCATGGATGGGTGGAAGGTGGGGCCCTTTTCGGTTCGAAAACCACCCTGTATCTGGCGTCGGTATGGGCGGAAGCCTTGCGGGAGGCTGCTGTCATTACCCGCAGGATGAATTTTGAAGGCTATGATCGTTATATAAAAGATTACGAGAGCGTGATTACTGCGATCCGTGAAGATTTCCGGAGCCCGGACGGATTTTACGCCCACGGGAAAAATCCCGACGATACCTATCATCACGTGCCTACCATCATGCCTTCCGTGCCGGTTCTTTTCGGACACATTCCTCCTGCAGGTTCCCTCCGGATGATACGGGCCTGGGCTTCCAATGAATTCAGTACCGACTGGGGAACACGCATTATCGGTGAGTCCAGCCCGTATTTCAATCCCATGGGGTACCATACCGGAAGCGTGTGGCCCCTGTATACCGGATGGACTGCCCTGGCTGAATACAGATGCGGGAAATCTCTCCAGGCGTTTACCCACCTGATGAACAATCTGAGAAACTATCGGCATGGGTCGCTCGGGTTCATGGAAGAGGTGCTTCACGGGAAAATGTATGTTTCCCGGGGAGTCTGCGCCCACCAGGGATGGTCGGAAACCATGGCCATTCAACCCCTGCTGGAAGGAATGATGGGACTCGATCCCGATGCAGCGGAACACTCGCTGAAGTTTGCTCCTGCCTTTCCTCCCAACTGGGATACCGTCCGCGTGGAACAGATCAGGGTAGGCGCACACCGCACAGATTTCCGCATGGAGAAAAAACCCGGGATGATCACCTATTATTTTACGCATAAAGGACCCCGTGTCCTGCACCTTGATTTCTCTCCGGGATTTCCCGGGAATACAAAGGTTATGGAGGTGCTTGTCAACGGCGAAACCGTTCATACTGATACGGTATCCTTTCCTTCCGGTATGAGAGTAAACATCCCGCTGAAGTTACGGAACAGGGCTCGTGTGGATATCCGGTACCGGAATATGGCCGCCGTTATGGCACACCTGCCGGAAGTGGCTCCGGGCGATTCTTCCGGAACATTCCGCATCATCGATACGGAATACATGGCGGGGGGCATGCGTGTGATCCTGGAACACCGGCCCGGCGAAGCAGCCGATTGGAAAATATGGTCGGAAACGGAGCCGGGAGAGGCCTGGAATGCCCTCCTCACCGGCAGGGAAGGGAATGTGTATACCTACCGTACCCGTTTCCCCGATTCATTCGGGAATTATACGCAGGTGGAGTGTTTTGTTTCCTTTCCGGGGAAATAACAGGTAAGACGAAAAACATGAATTAACGATTTCGAAGAAGATTCTGCCATTGGAAATATTTTTGCAACATATTGCCCGGCAGGTTTACGAAGCCCATACTGATTCCCTTGACCGCGTGTGGATGGTTTTTCCCGGACGCCGGTCTGCCCTGTATTTCAGCCGTTTTCTGGGCGGGATGATAAAAAAAGCCTCATGGATGCCCCGCATGCTGACCATCAGCGAATTGTTCCGCGACTATTCGAAGTACCTGCCTGCAGACCGGCTTTTTTCGGTGATCCGCCTCTACGGGGTGTACAGGAAAATCCACCCCGCACCAGAATCGTTCGATGCTTTTTTTCCCTGGGGGGAAATGGTGATGAATGATTTCGACGAGGTGGACAAGTACCTGGTCGATCCGCACGACCTTTTCAGGAATGTGCGGTCGTTGCGTGAAATTGATGAGCATTTTGCCTACCTCACGGAAGAGCAGCGGGAAGCCGTTCGCTGGTTCTGGGATGCTCTGCCGAAAGATCAGGCTGGTGAGAACAGAGAATCGTTCCTGCGTATGTGGAATCTGCTGCCGGGTTTATATGACGGACTCCGGGAAGCTCTGAGGCGGGAGGGATACGGGTACGACGGAATGATCTGCCGCGATGTGGCTGAAAAGATCGGCCGGGGCGAAGACCTTCCCTGTGATGCCCTTCAGGTGTGCTTTGTGGGTTTCGCGGCTCTGAACGAATGTGAAAAGAAACTGCTGGCAAGTTTCAGGAACCGCGGACTGGCTGCTTTTTACTGGGATTATGATACCTGGTACACCGGGGATGTGCAACAGGAAGCGGGATTTTTCCTGAGGCAAAACCTCTTGGATTTTCCCCCGGCGCCCATGGATTTGGATTTTTCCGTTCTGAACCGCCCCGGAAGGGAGATACGGGTCATAGAAACCTCGTCGCGTATGGAAGAGGCCAGAATGCTGGGGCATATCCTCAATGAAACGTCCGGTGAGGCAGACGACGATCCCAACCACACGGCCGTGGTGCTGGCCGATGAATCCATGCTGTTGCCGGTGATGTACTCCGTTCCTTCCCATGTGAAAGAGATCAATGTGACCATGGGATATCCCCTGAAAGATGCTCCGGTGTATCCTTTGCTGAACAGCCTGTTCCGCCTGGTAAGGAGTGTCCGCGGGGAAGGACAGGGCAGGAAGTTCGATGCCCGCGATGTGGTCGACCTGCTGAGTCAGCAAATGGTAAGGGACCTGGACGCAACCGGGGCCGGTGAACTTACCGCGGAGATCATCCGCTCCAACCGCCTGTTTGTCGAAACACAACGCCTGGAACAGCATGAAAGCCTCGGTATTCTTTTTGCCGTGCCCGGCGATATTCACGGAGTATCCCGGTGGCTGCAGGATATCATGTACCGGTTTTTTGTGCATTCCTCGGCAAAGGAACGGGAGGAGGAACACCGTATGACCCGTGAATTTATTTACCATGTGTACGAAGCGATTGGGAAACTGCAGGAACTGATTTCCTCTGAAAACCTCAACCTGGCTTTTTCTACCTATCTGTCGCTGTTGCGCCGTTACCTGCACCCCATCCGCATTCCTTTTTCCGGAGAACCGCTGGCGGGCCTGCAGATCATGGGTCTGATGGAAACCCGCTCCCTTGATTTCCGGAACGTGATCCTGCTCTCGGCCGGCGAGGGCTTTCTGCCACGAACTACTTCCCGGGGATCATTCATTCCGCATAACCTGCGGGTGGGTTTCAGACTTCCCGTAACAGAACACCAGGATTCCATCTTTGCTTATTACTTCTATCGGTTGCTTCAACGTGCGGAAAACGTATGGCTGGTGTATACGGGAGTAGACAGAGGGATGGTGACGGGCGAGGCCAGCCGGTTCATCCACCAGATAAGGTATGATTCGCAGATCAGGATCTCCGATATACGTCCCTTACCTCCCGCGGGAAGCACCGTTTCCGTTCCGGTAACCATTCCGAAAACCGGTGAAGTATACAGCTTACTGGAGCAGTATCTCGACGGTGCAGAAAAACAGCATTCCCTCAGTCCAACCGCTCTGAATGCCTACATCGATTGTCCCCTGCGCTTTTATTACCGCTATCTGGCCGGAATAACCGAAGAGAAAACTTATACGGGACAGGTGGATGAAGCTGCCTTCGGAAGCCTGCTGCACCATACCATGAAATACCTCTACGAAGAAAAATGCGGGAAAGAGGTGGAGGCCGGCTGGTTGGAAGCATTGCAGCATAATGATAAACGGGTGGAGGAATCGCTCAGCCGGGCTTTCCGGAAGGTGTGGTTTAACCATGCCGGCGGAGGTGAACCCGAGGGGAACCTGTTCCTGGTGAAGGAGGTGATCCGGGAATATGCCGGTCAGATCATGGCCCTCGACCGCAAAACCGCTCCGTTTCGCATTCTGGCCCTGGAAGAACCTTTTTATATGGATTTTTTCTTTAACAGGAACGGGAAAGAAAGAAAGGTGAGGATAGGAGGTACGATAGACCGCCTGGATGAAAAGGACGGCAGGGTGAGGGTGCTCGACTACAAAACGGGAAAGGTTAATCCCGAATTCAAAGGGGTCGGTTCCCTTTTCCAGAGGGAACATCCTTCCCGGAATGGCATGGCCTTTCAGACCATCCTGTATGCCCTGGTTTACCGGAGCACCCTGAAGGAGGAGAAAACAGTCATTCCAGCTTTGCTGTTTCTCAGGAAAATTTACCGGGAGGGATTTGATACCCGGCTGATTAATTCAAATACGAAAACCCCGCTGGTAAATGTGGATGAAATTGCACAGGCCTTTACAGAGGAACTGCAGGAATTATTGGATGAATTGTTTGATCCGGACCGTTTTTTTACCCGGACCGGCAACCTGAAAATATGTGAACACTGTGCCTACCGGCAGATTTGCGGAAGAGAATAACAGCCGGTTGATTCTTTTTTTAAATTTGATCAACTGGATAAACACTTCAATATGGATCTGAATCCTTCCCGTTACCGGCTTGAAATAAGGAATATAAAATACCGGGACCATGGCCTGGTATATCCGCAAACGGCAATCATTACCCATTTTAATGAAAGTAATGAATCCGGGAAAGTGGAACTGCAGGGGTATGTTGAGCCCGAAGAAATATACCGGTGGATTGACGAAGGGAAAGACATCATTCTTGATTATTGTGTGGTAAGGAATTTTTCCCTGGCTCATTACCGGCTGAGCCGCGGAATGGACAGGAAAGATCCGGTGATCCTGAATAACTTTTCCGCAGTCCATGCCTGGTTCGAGGCACAGGGAGAAACCGATTTTTCCCTGGCAAAATTTACGGGTGAGAAAGTGAGTTTCCATCAAGCCCGGTTTGTCAGGGGGAAAACCCTTTTTCCCGGAAGCTTTTTCGGGGGAATAGCCGATTTTTCCTATTCCCGGTTTGTTTGCGGGGATATCGATTTTTCAAATACGGTGTTTTCGGGAGGGGAAGTCAGCTTTAAAAATGCAGTGATAGGCGATGGAAAAAAAGATTTCCAGTATGCCGATTTCGGTAACGGCAGCGTGGTCTTTACAAATACCGAATTCGGCCCGGGTGAACTGTCGTTTATCAATGCCCAGTTCAGGGAGGGAAATGTTTCCTTTAAGGTGGCCCGGATTGCAGGGGGAAAAATAGATTTCCGCTTTGCACGTTTTGGTGACGGGGATATTTCGTTTGAGAGAACGGAATTCGGGAATAGCAGGGTGGATTTTCGCACCACAGAGTTTCAACGGGGGCGGGTGAATTTTAACCGGGCAGTTTTTGGTGACGGTGATGTCTTTTTCGAAGGAAGTGGGTTGAAAGAGGGGAAATTCAGTTTCAAAAGAGCGCAACTGGGGAATGGGGAATTTAATTTCGAAATGGCTGAATTCGACGGGGTGGATGTCATTTTCGACCGTACTTCCTTTGGTTCCGGGCCGGTTTCGTTCGGGCATTCCGCTTTCGGCAGCCTCTCGCTCAAGTCATGCCACCTGGATCATTATACCGACCTGCGCGTGAAAAAATGCGGGGTAATGGATCTTTCGGATACCGTGGTGCGCGACATTATCGATATGAAACCGTATGAGCATCCGGTGAATATCGGTGTGCTGAACCTGGCAGGCATGCGGCTGCTGGGGGTGATCTTCATCGACTGGGAAGAGAACAGGGTGAAACATATGTTTTCTTTTCAGCCTGATACCACCCTGCATGAGAAAGCTGAGCAATTCAGACTACTGAAGGAAAATTTCAATCACACCGGACAATACAATGATGAAGACCACTCTTATGTGGAATTTAAACGATTTGAGGCGAGATCCCGGCTGGAACGGACTTTAAAGAAAAGCCGGTGGCATGCCCTGTGGATCTACCCCTGGCACGGGTTCAAATGGCTGGTGGTGGATGTGGCCGGCTTGTACGCCACCGCCCCCCTCAGAGTGCTGATCTCCATGCTGGGATGGTACGTTCTTTTCAGCATCACCTACTGGCTGATGGAAACCTTTGGGAAATCCAGGATCCTTTCTTCTACCGGATATACCCTGTCGTCTGTGGCCAGGGCTTTTTATCATTCGGCCATTACTTTCTTTACGATTGGATATGGCGATCATTTTCCGGTTGGATTGATTCGTGTGATCTCCGCAGTGGAAGGATTTGCAGGAATGTTCCTCATGGCCTATTTCACCGTTTCCCTGGTGAGAAAGATACTTAGGTAGTATACCGGAAATGCGGCCTGGTTGTCCCTGTCCGGGCTCATGTGATTCAACCTGCAGAGAGCGATGTCACATCCAAAAACCAGTAAGTATGCTTTGTTCAGCTTGGTTCTTTCCTCTTCGTTGAGCATCGAACGGATTTCCTGATATTGCTTTACGGAAAGCCTGAGCATTTGAGCCTGAAGGGAAAGGATATCTCGCTGTATGCTGTCAATCTAAGGGGATTCGGCAGTGACTTCCGCCATTTTCATGAGCATAACCGGTTGTTGTCTTTTCAGTTCGTCGGCCAGCGGAGCAGCTTCCTCTCTGAATAACGAGATGACAGCGACCAGTGAATCGTGTTTTTCTCCTTCCAGCTGCAATGACCTTGTGAGATAATACTCCTGTGGTGAGCAGGAACTATGCTTCACGTCGGTTGAACGGTCTTCCCGTTTTAAAAGGAGGGAAAGTGTGAAGGCATTGCTGGCAATCAGAAGAAAAACAAGAACGGTAAGAAACTTATTGTAATTTATTTTCATTGCATTTCTTTATGTTGTTCCGGATTTTCCGGATCTCAGGGGAAAGCAGATTTACCGGGTGTTTCTGTGAACAGGGCAATAAAAGCCTGATCGTTGGTCCGGTCAATATAAAACTCCCGGGCATATTCCTCCGGGGTCTGCCGGCCGGAGTTGCTGTTGTCTGATGTTAGCATCGAAAACAGGTTAAAACCTGTAAAAACGAGCAACAGGCCGGACACTCCTGCGGGAAATGCTGCCCGCATATTTATCTTTCTATAATTACGTTTCTGAAGACGGGCGGAAATTCCCCGGTAAATATTTTCCGGGTCGCTTATCTCCGGCCGGTCGCAGGTATTCACGGTCTTCCGCACAGAATGTCCCGCCGTCACTTTCCGTTTCACGTGCCGGGATTTCAGCGTTCCCTTCTTCGTCATCGGCAAAAAGGAGAAGGAACTTTTTCCTGCGCAAGATATTGAGCGAACGGTTCACCGTGGTCCTGTAAATCAAGGTAGAAACCGCCGCTTCACCCCGGAAACTCCCTGCATTTTCATACAACCGTATAAATACATCCCGGGTAATATCCTCTGCATCATGTGTACTTTTCTGTATACCGCAGCAGGTACGATACAACTTTTCCCCGTAACGAATGAAAAAAGAAGGTGGATAGGATTTGTGTTGGGATGACCGGGTGGAATCTGTGGAAAATTTCGTTTAAATTGCATTATAATAACCACAAATATTTCCGTCATGAAAAAGAACATGGGAACCCTCGACAGGCTGGTACGCATCCTGCTGGCCGCCCTGATCGTAGTACTGTACTTTACCGAAGTGATCACAGGTACCCTGGGGATCATCCTCCTGATCCTGGCCGCCGTATTCCTCCTTACCGGGCTTTTCAGCTTCTGCCCCCTTTATGTGCCTTTCGGGATAAAAACGTTCAGGGAAGAGAAAAAAGAAAAGTAAACTTTTTACAAACCCGGAGAACAAATGTACCTGTCTACGTAGATATCTACGTAGCTATCTACGTATATATCTTTTCAAAAGAATCGCAGGTGACTTGTCTCTCCAACTCCCCGGCTTGCCGGTCCGGATACATGCAACCCATAGGGGATCGTGGTGTGATCAGTATCCGCGGTTTCTGGAAATATGCGATTTCTCCGGGTTCGATCATCCAAATGATAACGGAAAAACGCCACAAATCCCGCAGGGCAGGCAGTATGGCCCGGATCACAGGGAAACGGTTTTCTTCATGACACCCCACCTCACCAGGAAATTGCCTCCCGAGCCTCCGATGCGTTCTTTTTCTTCCACTACAAATTCCACCGATTCCATAGGGTGAAGAAGCAGGATCCTGTCGATATGGTTGCGCAGCAGGTTGCATGCCGAATCGAAATAATCTATTTCAATTACAAACAGGGTATTTGTCAGACTGGCATTCCGCAGGCTCAGGGTAGCCGTGAGCGGAAAACGGCTTGTGCCGTTAAGATAATATATCGGAATAAAGCAGAACGTACACATCTGCCCTGTATTTCAGGCTATCGGGACCGGTATATTCGTACCGGTGACCGGGATAATGAACGGGTTTGGATTCTCTGTGTACGCATGCGCTGATGCAGATCAGGATATGGGTTATATGAACCGGATGATCTTCATTTTACTGTAGAGTTACGACATTCACTGAAAAACAGAAAAATAAAATAATTGCAACAAAACGTATTTATGTTAATAATTACATTACCTTTGCGGCATCATTAAATCAAACAATTTATTACATCATGAACACTGGTAAAGTAAAATTTTTCAATGACTCGAAAGGTTACGGGTTCATTAAGGACAATGAATCGGGCGAGGAGTATTTTGTACATGTTTCCGGTCTGGTTGACGAAATCCGCGAGGATGACGATGTAACCTACGACCTTCAGGAAGGTCGAAAGGGTCTGAATGCTGTGAACGTAAAATTGGCTTAGACATATTTTGCGGAATGACAACAGGCAGAGCTTCACAAAAGTGAAGCTCTTTTTTTTCTCTCGTACCGGTTTCCTTCTCTGACTTACGGTTTGTTATAATTCCAGATCCGGTTCTGAATGCCGCCGGCAATAGATGGGGTATGCCTGAGCGGAAAAACCGTATCTTTCGGTACCATCAGCCGCCATTATCCCAGACGGTACCACCGTTTTATTTTTTCTTACAAATACAAATAATATAATAATGAATACAATGACATTTGATCAAATGAACATCATACAGCCCATCGTCAGGGCGGTAACCGAGGAAGGATACCTCAGGCCTACTCCCATCCAGGAGCAGGCCATCCCTGCGATGCTCGAAGGAAGAGACCTGGTAGGCTGTGCCCAGACGGGTACAGGTAAAACGGCCGCTTTTGCCATTCCTGTCCTGCAGCGTCTGGCACAAAAGCCCTTCCCGGGGAAACGAAAGATCAGGGCGCTGGTCCTGACTCCCACCCGTGAACTGGCCGTCCAGATAGGGGAAAGTTTCAGCGCCTATGGCCGGTACACGGGTCTGAAAAACATCATGATTTACGGGGGTGTGTCGCAGCGCCCCCAAACCGACCTCCTCAGGCGGGGCATGGACATCATGGTAGCCACTCCCGGCCGGCTGCTTGATCTGGTGAACCAGGGCTGGGTGGACCTGAAACATATCGAGATATTTGTGCTGGATGAAGCCGACCGTATGCTCGACATGGGATTCATCCATGATATCCGCAGGATTGTTGAATACCTGCCTGTAAACAGGCAATCGCTTTTCTTTTCAGCCACCATTCCGCCTGAAATCATGAAACTGGCCGCGGGCATTGTGAAAAGTGCGGTACGGGTGGATATCCCGCCGGTGAAAGCCACTTCCGACCTGATCAGCCAGTCGCTTTATTTCGTTGATAAACCCGATAAGAAATCCCTTCTTATCCATCTGATCATAAACGGAGAGATCGAAAATGCCCTGGTCTTTACCCGCACCAAACACGGGGCCGATAAAATTACACGGGCACTCAACCAGGCAGGGGTAAGGGCTGGAACGATCCACGGCAACAAATCGCAGCAGTCGCGTCAGAAAGCCCTGGTGCAACTGAAAAGAAAACAGATCCGTGTGCTGGTGGCAACCGACGTCGCCGCCCGCGGCATTGATGTGGAAGAGCTGAGCCATGTTATCAATTACGAAATTCCCAACGTTCCGGAAATGTATCTGCACCGCATCGGACGTACAGGCCGGGCGGGTATGGCCGGTGTGGCCATTTCGTTTTGCGACGGAGAGGAGAAAAATTTCGTAAAGAGTATACAGAAACTGATGAATACCAGCATACCGGTGATCCATGAACATCCGTTTACGCTGAGGAAAAAACAGCGGATGGCTGCCGGGTAAACCCTGCGGCAATACATGCCGTTTAAACAAAGCCGGCAAACAATATCTTTTGCTTATTTTTGCATGTTCAAAATTCGACCATCTTGTCAGCAAACCTGCGAAATATTGCCATCATAGCCCATGTGGACCATGGGAAGACCACCCTGGTGGACAGGATCCTGTACCAGGTGAAACTGTTCCGGGAAAATCAGGACATGGGAGACCTGATCCTCGATACCAATGACCTGGAGCGGGAGAGGGGTATTACCATTCTCTCGAAAAATGTTTCGGTGCGGTATAAAGGGGTCAAGATCAATATTATTGATACGCCCGGTCACTCCGATTTCGGCGGAGAGGTGGAACGGGTGCTGAACATGGCCGATGGGGTGCTTTTGCTGGTGGATGCCTTTGAAGGGCCTATGCCCCAGACCCGTTTTGTACTGCAGAAAGCCATTGGGATGAACCTGAAACCGGTGGTGGTCGTCAACAAGGTGGATAAGCCCAACTGCAAACCCGATGAGGCGGTGGAGGCCATATTCGACCTGATGTTCAGCCTGGATGCTTCAGAAGACCAGCTGGATTTTCCGGTGGTGTTCGGATCTTCCAAGCAGGGCTGGATGGGCCCCGACTGGAAAACTCCCACCCAGGATGTGAGCTATCTGCTGGATGTGATTATCGATCAGATACCCCCCCCGCAGGTGAACGAGGGCCCCCTGCAAATGCAGATCAGTTCGCTGGATTACTCCTCGTACGTGGGACGTATTGCCGTTGGGCGTGTGAGCAGGGGTAGCTTGCAGTGGGGAATGGATGTGGCCGTGATTAAGCGCGACGGGTCTTCCCACCGGAGCCAGTTGAAGGAAGTGTATCTGTTTGAAGGGCTGGGGAAGGAAAAATGCAAAAATCCCGTGCAGGCAGGAGAGATCTGTGCTGTGCTGGGTCCGGATAATTTCGAGATAGGCGATACCCTTTCCGATCCGGAAGTGGTCGAAGCCCTTCCCAGGATCAGGGTGGATGAGCCTACCATGAGCATGCTGTTTACCATCAACGATTCGCCGTTTTTCGGAAAGGAAGGCATTTATGTTACCTCCCGCCACCTGCGCGAGCGCCTGTTCCGGGAAACGGAAAAGAACCTGGCCCTGCGGGTGGAAGAAACCGCTTCACCCGACCGGCTCCAGGTATTCGGACGCGGGATTCTGCATCTTTCCATTCTGGTGGAAACCATGCGGCGGGAAGGATACGAATTCCAGCTGGGTCAGCCCAGGGTGCTGATTAAAACCATCGAAGGGGTTAAAAGTGAACCCGTGGAAACCCTTACCGTGCATGTTCCCGAAGAATTTTCCGGTAAGGTGATCGAACTGGTGAGCCGCAGAAAAGGAGAAATGATCGGCATGGACCACCGAAACGACCGGGTGGTTCTGGAGTTCAGCATTCCCTCACGCGGACTGATCGGACTGTCCGGCGCCGTCCTTACCGCCACCGAAGGGGAGGCTGTAATGACACACCGCTTCAGGACGTATGAACCCTGGAAGGGAGAAATCCCGGTGAAAAAGAACGGGGCCCTCATTGCCATGGAAACCGGTCAGGCGGCTGCCTATGCCATAGATAAACTGCAGGACCGCGGCAGCTTTTTCATCCGCCCGGGGGAGGAAGTGTATGCCGGCCAGGTGATCGGGGAAAGTACCCGTACCGGCGATATTGTGGTGAATGTGACCAGAACAAAAAAACTGACCAATATGCGCGCCAGCGGAGCCGACGATAAGATCCTGCTTGCTCCTCCCCGGCAGTTTTCGCTGGAGGAAGCCATGGAATATACCGGCCCGGATGAGTACCTGGAAGTTACCCCTAAATCGGTCAGGTTGCGCAAGATCATCCTGGATGAGAACAAGCGGAAAGCGGCGAAAGGAAGAATGAAGGAAGAAGGGTAAGTCTTCAAATTCGCATGTCTTTCCCTGCCTGTATTTTTTAGTTTATTCCACTACCTCCATTTTGGTTTTGAGCAGCACGGCATCGTCGGACGAGGGCCCCACCAGAATCTCATACCTGCCGGTATCCACCGAATATTCGCCGGTATCCGTGTGGTAGTATTCCAGCTCTTTCGCGCCCAGGGTAAAACGAACCGTGGTGGTTTCTCCCTGTTTCAGGTGGATTCGTGTGAATCCGCGAAGGTCTTTCAGGGGAGCATTCCGGTATGTGTCAGGATATCTGACGTACAGTTGCGGCACTTCATCCCCGTCGAAAGTTCCGGTATTGGTAATATCCACTTCCACGGTCACCGTTCCGTCACGGTTTATCCGGGAGGTATCCGTCCGGAGATTGGTATAATTGAATGTGGTGTAGCTCAAACCGTAACCGAAAGGGAACAGGGGTTCTTTGTCGAAATACCGGTAGGTTTTTCCTTTCATGTCGTAATCTTCGAACGGAGGAAGCTGATCCACCGATTTGTAGAAAGTGACCGGCAGCCTGCCGGCAGGATTGTAATCGCCGAACAGTATATCGGCAATGGCTGTTCCGGCGGCCTGTCCCGGATACCAGGCTTCCAGGATGGCCGGTAGGTTTTCGGCTTCCCAGGTCACGGAAAGGGGACTGCCGTTGAGCAATACCAGCACGGTGGGTTTTCCCAGGGCATGGATTTTTCTGATCAGTTCACGCTGTACCCGCGGCAGATCGAGCGAGGTCCGGTCGCCGCCGCTGAATCCTTCCGTTTCAACCCGCATTTCTTCCCCTTCCAGGCGGGGAGAAAGACCCATGAACAGGATAACCTGATCGGCCTGGCGGGCCACATCCAGGGCTTCCTCCAGAAGGTTTTCCCCGGGCTTTTTCCATAACAGCCGGCACACGGCGTTGCCATGAAAATCATTGAATTCCAGACGGATGGGATAATATTTTCCGGCTTCCAGCTCCACAAACCGGTAATGTTTGACGGCATGGTGGACGCTGTGATAGGCGGTCAGGAGGCTATCATCAAGAAAAAGACGGAAGCTTTTGGCCTCCACTCCCAGGGCATACCTTCCTGAGACCGGGGGAACCAGTGTTCCTGTCCAGCGTACACTGAACGTGTCGTCGGGCAGGGATGAGTAAGGCGTTCTGTCCCACCAGTTGAAATCCACACTGTCGTGTACCTCACTGACCACGGGTTCTCCTTCGCACCGGCGGTTGGGGAAGAATTCAGCCTGAAGGCCCGGGGAGCCTGCGGTTTCATCGGAAAACAAGTATTGGGAAGGCAATGTGGTGAGATAGGGGATCCCTTCGGCATGATCCGAGCCCCTGGCATAGAGCACCCGCGTATTCCTGCCTAGCTTTTCGCGAATGCCCCGCAACGGGGTTACGGGATCGTACGGGGTTCCGTTGTAGTTTCCGAGAAGGACCTCCACGTCATCCGCATTGGGTCCGATAACCGCTATCGTGCCGATGTCTTTTGACAGGGGCAGCATATCGCCTTCATTTTTCAGCAGCACCATGGAACGGCGGGCCGCATCCAGGGCCTGTTTTTCATAGGCTCTGGAATTGACATTCTCATAAGGAATGCGGGTGTACGGCACCTTGTCGTCCGGATCGAACATGCCCAGCTGGAAGCGGGCTTTCATCAGGCGGATCACGGCCGTATCGATTTCGCTTTCTGAGATCAGGCCTTTTTCCACGGCTTTTATCAGCGAGGGGAAAGCCGTCCCGCAGTTGAGGTCGGTACCGGCCATGACTGCCATAGCGGAGGCTTCCTCGGGATTAGCCGCCACGTTATGGCCGTCGTAGAAATCGCGGATGGCCCAGCAGTCGGATACAACATATCCTTTGAATCCGAATTCATCCCTCAGGATGTCCTGGAGAATTTCCCTGTTTCCGCAGCAGGGGTCGCCCATGAACCGGTTGTATGCACACATCACCGACTGCACATCGGCGTCGATGACGGAAGCCCGGAAAGCCGGCAGGTAGGTGTCCCTCAGGTCTCTTTCACTGATTACGGCATCGAAGGAATGCCGCAGGGGTTCGGGTCCGCTGTGTACCACATAGTGTTTGGAAGTAGCCACCGTTTTCAGGTAACGGGCGTCGTCGCCCTGCATGCCTTTGATAAACGCCACGGCCATTCTGGAGGTCAGGAAGGGATCTTCTCCGTAGGTTTCCATTCCCCTTCCCCAGCGGGGATCTCTGAATATGTTGATGTTTGGCGACCAGAAGGTCAGGCCCTGGTAAATACCCCGTTTTCCCTTTCGCTGAAATTCATGGTATTTGGCACGGGCCTCGTCGGAGATCACCCGGGCCACATCCAGTATGCTTACAGTATCGAACATGGCGGCCAGTCCGATGGCCTGGGGGAAAACAGTGGCTTTGCCCGAGCGGGCCACGCCGTGCAGCGCTTCGTTCCACCAGTTGTATTCCGGAATGTTCAACCGTTCAATGGCCGGAGCCTCGTATACCATCTGTGAAACCTTTTCTTCCAGTGTCATTCTGGAAACCAGGTCTACGGCACGTTCTCCGGGTGAAAGATCGGGATTCAGATAGGGTGGTACCGGAGACCGGTCGCATGCCGGCAGGATAGCACCCGCAAGGATCAGCACAAACAAAAGATTTTTTCTCATAATAAACGGAATAAATAGGTGCTTACTGAAGTTTTCCGGCTCCATCCCCGATATCGGGAAGGTAGAAGTCGGGTTTCAAACTGGTCTCCTTTTCATAGTTTTTTCCCACCTGGCGGATGAAAGTGTCGGTCATGTCCTGATGAACAATGCTCACGGTACATCCTCCGAAGCCGGCGCCCGTCATCCGGGAACCCAGCACGCCTTCGATTTTTCTTGCTTCGAATACCAGGGTGTCGAGCTCTTTTCCGGTTACTTCGTAATCGTTCCGCAGGCTGTCGTGCGATTCGTTCATCAGCTGCCCGAACTGTTTCAGGTCGCCTGATTTCAGTGCCAGCACCGCTTCAAGTACCCGCTGATTTTCCGATATTACATGACGGGCCCGTTTGCGCACCACAGGCTCGGGAATGGCATCCTGAAGGGATTCGAACTCCTGGTAGGAGAGCTGGCTCAGGTGTTCGATTTTCTTTTTCTTGCTGATGTATTCCACCGCTCTGTCGCATTCACTGCGGCGCTCGTTGTATTTGGAATCGGTCAGCCCCCGCCGTTTGTTTGTATTGGAAATGACAAGGCAGTATTCTTTCAGGTCCGTCGGAACCAGTTCGTACTGAAGGGTATCGCAGTTGAGGAACAGGGCGGCATTTTCTTTTCCCAGGCCGGAAGCAAACTGATCCATGATCCCGCAGTTCATGCCGACAAATTCATTTTCGGCACGCTGCCCGATCAGGGCCAGTTCCACCATGGGAAATCCAGCCCGGTACATTTCATTGATGGCTACCGCCATGACCATTTCGATGGAAGCGGAAGAAGAAAGACCGGCCCCGTTGGGAACGGTTCCCGAAAAAAGCATTTCCATCCCGTTGAGAACCACCCCGCGCTGAACAAACTGGTTGATCACCCCCAGGGGATAGTTCACCCATTCATTTCCCACTTTTTCTCCGATCTGGTCCAGGGGGATCTCTTTCCGGAAACTGAAATTGGTGGTGGCAAAATGCAGCACAGGCCGGTTGGTGAGCCTTACCAGAAGATAGGTTCCGTAAGTAAGGGCACAGGGAAAGACGTACCCGTTGTTGTAGTCGGTATGCTCTCCGATCAGGTTGACCCGTCCCGGTGCAAAATATATTTCCGGCGACCGCCCGTCACCGGGGTAAAGTTGATGAAATGTTTCCAGCAGTTTCGCGGTGTTTACAGAATGATTCATACGTTGGTGTTTATTAATGACTAATCTAAAAAACTCTCTAAAATTAGGGATAATGCTTTAAAGAGACAGCGATATGCGGGAAAAAAACTTCATTTTTGTTATTTTGCGCATCCGGTGGAACGAGACCATCCGGCCGTGCAGGGCGGAATGTAATAATATGTTATTAAATAATATTAATATTGTGATAAATAATATAAAATATAAAATGAATTTTATTTAATATAAATTTAATATAATGAAAATCAGAATGTATGTTTTATTACTCCTCGTCCTTATCTGGGGAGGATCGCTGGCGGGCCAGGAAAAGAAACCCCTGGATCACAGTGTGTTTGAAAAATGGAACGACATAGGTGCCTACCGGATATCTCCCGACGGGAACTGGCTGGCCTGGGTAGTGGCGCCCGCCCGGGGTGATGGTACTCTGTACGTGAGAAATCTAAAGAACGGAGAGGTGAGAGAGTTTGCAAGGGGAGAGCAGCCCCAGTTTCTTCCCGATTCCCGTACCTTGTTATTCAGAGTTTCTCCTCCGTTCGATTCGCTCAGGCAGGCCCGGCTGGATAAAAAGAAACCGGAAGAAATGCCGAAGGATACGCTGGGTATTTATATGCTGGAATCGGGAACACTTGAAAAGGTGGAGCGGGTAAAATCGTTCCGGGTTCCGGAAGAAGGAGCTCCCTGGTTTGCGTATCATCTGGAAAAACCCGCTCCCGTGAAAGACACCCTGAAAATCGGGGAAGAAATGGAAGAGGAAGAAAAGAGCCGGATAAAGAAAGAAAAGGAGGCTATCAGGAAAAAGAATGAGGCCATAAAAAAAGCAAAGGGATCGGATCTGGTGGTGGTCAATACCTCAAACGGAAAGGAATATGTGTTCAATGATATTACAAACTACCAGATTTCAAAAAAGGGAGATCTTTTTGTGTTTCTTGAAGAAAAAGGAGATTCGGTGAACCAGACACGGCTTCTGACCCTGGAAACCGGCTCGGGAAAGGTTACCGGTATGTTCAGCGGGGAAGGGGAACTGAAGAAGATGGCTGTAGATGAGGATGGAAAACAGGTGGCTTTCCTTTTTTCGGCCGATACCGGCGACGTAAAAATATTCGATCTGTATTACGGACCGGTGAAGGATGAGGAGGCAAGGATGGTGATCGGCCGAGAACACGGGAGCATGCAGGAAAACTGGTGTGTGAGCGAGCATGGAAGCCTGTGGTTTTCCCGTAGCGGCGAAAGGTTGTTTTTCGGTACCGCGCCGGTACCGGAGCCCGAACCGGAAGACACCCTGTTGCCTGAAGAAAAATACGAAATGGACCTGTGGGCATGGACCGACGGCATGTTGCAGCCCATGCAGAAAGCACGGCTGGAAAGGCTGAAAAACAGGAATTACCTGGCGGTTTACCATATTCCGAAGAAAAGAATGGTGCAACTGGCCGACGAAAATATGCAGCGGGTGAATGTTTCCATGCGGGGCGACGGAGACGTGGCCCTGGGATTGGATGATACTCCCTACCTGAAATACATTTCGTGGGATGCGGGAGGATATGTGGATATGTACCGGGTGGATGTGAATACAGGAGGCCGTAAAAAGATCTTTACCATGACGCGCAACCGCTATTCTTTTTCTCCCGGAGGAAAATACCTGGCCTGGTTTTCTTCGGCCGACAGTATATGGTATGCCATGGATATGGAGAAGGAAACCCGGGTGAACCTGACGGGCAGTCTGAATGCAGTGTTCTGGGATCCCCTGCACGATACGCCTTCTCCCACTCCGCCGAACGGTGTGGTGGGGTGGACGAAAAACGATGAATACATTGTGTTGTACGACGATACCGATATCTGGAAGCTCGACCCCGCCGGGAAGGAAGAACCCCTGAACCTGACCGCCGGTTACGGGGCCAGGAACGGGATCAGATACCGGTATCTGAATCTCGACCGGGATAAGGACTACCTTCCTTCATCGGGAGAAGCGCCGGTAAGTCTGTTCCATCTGCGCGACAAAAGTTCGGGTTATGCCCTGATCAGAATGAACCAGGCACAGAAACCGCAGGAACTCCTCACAGGTGATTTCCGTTTTTACGGAGAACAGAAAGCAAAAAATGCCGAAAAACTGGTATACCGGCGCTCCAGTTTCGGGGAATACCCCGACCTGTGGGTAAGCGACCTGCGGTTCAGAAAACCGGAAAAGGTATCGCATGCCAATCCGCAACAGGACGAGTACCTCTGGGGAACGGCCGAGCTGGTGGAATGGACCTCGATGTCGGGTGAGCTGCTGCAGGGAATCCTCTACAAGCCCGAGAATTTCGACCCGGAAAAGAAATATCCCCTCATGGTGTATTTCTATGAACGCTATTCCGATGCCCTGCACCGGCATATCCCGCCGCGGCCGGGCCATAATATCAATTTCACCCAGTATGTCAGCGACGGATACCTGGTGTTCCTTCCCGATGTATCGTATAAAACAGGGTATCCTGGAGAAAGCGCCTACAATGCTGTGGTATCGGGCACCACGTACCTGATAGACCGGTATCCTTTCGTTGACCGCGATCATGTGGGTGTGCAGGGTCATAGCTGGGGAGCCTATCAGATAGCCTGGATCATTACCCGCACCGACCTGTTCAAAGCAGCCGAGGCAGGAGCCCCGGTGAGCAATATGACCAGTGCATACGGCGGTATCCGCTGGGAATCGGGCATGGTGAGGCAATTCCAGTACGAAGAAACGCAGAGCCGTATCGGAGGGACCCTGTGGGAGAAACCCTGGCACTACATTGAAAATTCCCCCCTGTTCTTTGTACCCCGGATCAAAACACCGCTGTTGATCCTTCACAATGACAAAGACGGGGCTGTTCCGTGGTACCAGGGTATCGAGCTCTTTACCGCCATGCGGAGGCTCGGGAAACCGGTATGGCTGTTGAATTACAACGGGGAACCCCACCACCTGACCACCTGGGGAAACCGTATGGACTATACCATTCGTATGAAACAGTTCTTCGATCACTATCTGAAAGACGCCCCGGCTCCCGAATGGATGGTGAAAGGCATTCCGGCCACGGAAAAAGGCATCAACGACGGATACCGCTTGATGGAAGAATAAAAGAAAATGTTCTGTACCACTGCCACCGGGAAAAGACGTCTGCCTTTTCCCGGTTTCTTATTCGTTTTCCGGATACCAGGCTGATGCCCGGAACAGTTTGTCGGACGACTGGAGGATTTTCATCCGCAGGTTTTCGGGATAACCCGGCCTTTCGTCCAGGAACCGGCTGACAGTATTTGCGGCCGAACGGCTGTTGTAGGTTCCCAGGGTAGCGTCCAGCCAGCGGCCGGGGAAAAAGATATCACCGGTAATTTGTATTTCTTCCAGTAATTCAAGTGCGGGCAAAATGTATTGCTCCGAGCGGGGTTGGCGAAACGGATGATGCAGCCATGTGAGGGATTTCAATACCCAGGGTTCGTGTTCCCTGTTCTCGGCCAGGGTAAAACTGGCGAAGCAGGAATCGCGTACCGCCGGATCGGGTGAGAGGGCCGGAACCACAAAATCGAATTGTTCCAGCCGGTCGGGGTGGGTAATGGAAGCCCGTTGCCTGACCCTGATCTCCTCATATCTTTCGGGAAGCCGCAGCATCAGCTCATAGGCCAGTTCCGTCCTGTCGGTTTCCGGAAGAAGCAGGTGGCCGGCCTGTTCTTTTCCTTCCCATACCCGTGCCAGCCACCGGGTGGTTTCTTCCGAAACGGTCATGTTGGAAAGGGCCATGAACCAGGTGCGGGCCATATCGGGGGTGGAAGCGGCCAGCGTTTTTTCCCTGAGCAGGCTTTCCAGCGGCGCAGCCCATTTTTCCCTCGCCGCCGGATCGAGGAATTGCCGGAACAGGGTATGGGCATACGACAGGATACGACGGATGATCTGGCGGTCGGATTCCGTTGCCAGTTCCCTGAGGATGAGGTCCAACAGTTCACCGGGTTCTACCTGGCGGTGCATCAGGTTTTCCCACAGGTTGATCCAGCAAACACCACGTTGTAAAGGAGTCAGATCCTGCAGGCCTTTCAGAAAGGTTTGCCGGCTGAGGGAATCGATGCGGAAATATCCATAGCCCAGGCCGTTGCTGTTGGGAAGGATATACCGAAGGGGGAGCGAACCGGGTTGCGGTTCGAGTCTTATTTTATCTCTGGAGGTTTTTACAGGCAGGCAGGTATCCCTGTTTTCCCAGGCAGCCAACAGGTACAGGGTTTGTGGCCAGTGTCTTTTCCTGCCAGCCGGATCGCCGGCCAAAAGAAGGATGGTTCGCCCGTTGGCGGCCGGAGAGACATGAAAATGAGGCATGCCCGGCTCTCCGATCCAGATTTTTCCCCATGCCTGCAGGTCTTCTGCCGTCAATTGGTCGAGGATCCGGATCAGGTCTTTCCAGGTGGCATTCCCGTATGCATAGGTATTCAGGTATTGCTGCAATCCTTTCCTGAGAACCGGTTCATCCATGATTTGCTCCAGCATCCGCATGGCAATGGGGGCCTTGTGATATATAATGTTCCCGTAAAGGGTCCCTGCATTGCGCAGGTTGTCCAGCGGTTGAGCCACGGGATGGGTTCCGGCAGTGCGGTCTACTTCATAAGCCGGGGGATAATGGTTCAGCAGAAACAGCAGATCGTGGTCGATCTCCGGAAAAGAGGGATTCACGATCTTGTCGGCCATGAAACCGGCGAAAACTTCTTTGAGCCATACATCGTCGAACCATTCCATGGTGACCAGATCGCCGAACCAGATATGGGATGTTTCATGGGCGATGAGGTTGGCCCGCCCCAGCTGCTCCTGCAGATCGGGGGCCTCATTCAGCAAAACGCGGGTATCACTGTAAAAAACCGAGCCGGGATGTTCCATCCCTCCGTACTGAAATGAAGGAATTAGAACAAAATCGAACTTGTCGAAAGGATACGGTATGCCGGTATATTCTTCCATCCATTCCAGGGCGTTCTCATGCAGGCTGAACACTTCATTACGGTTTCTGCGTACCTTTTTTTCGTCGGTT
>DQWH01000190.1 GCA_011042635.1 Bacteroidota bacterium
GAACTGGTTGGTCATGAAAAGCTGGTAGAGCAAGCCAAGAACAACACCATGGACAATTTCAAATATGGTTTTGAAGAGGTATTTTTGAATACGCTGATAAACCGGATGGATCAAAATCAGGAACTTTTCGCCAAGATGATGGATGATGATGAATTTTCAAGGGTGGTGAAGAGATTGTTATTGGAGAAAGTATATGCCAGACTGAGGGAAGCGGTGTAAATACCGCATTCCTTACCAGTACATAAATCGTACATAAAAAAACTAACCCCCTGAATGTCAGAGGGTATTAGTAGCCCCGCCAGGAATCGAACCTGAATCTAAGGTTTAGGAAACCTCCGTTCTATCCATTGAACTACGGGGCCGGGTTCTGGTAGCGTAATGGGTGTTGCGCAAACCGGATGCAAATATACTGCTTTCCGGATTTTTATCAAAAAGAGACCGGTTTTGCCTTTTCTAAGCCTCCTCGCGCCAGCCGTACGCTATCACAACCCGCACCTTGAGCTTTGCGTTCAGGCCGAATCCGTCAATGTGTTCGTATTTGATGGGAATGCACTCGAAATAGTTGTGCCGCATAATTTCGGTACCCGGCGTCCCGTCGGTGGTTTCAATGATCGACATGGCCCGGTCATGATCGTTGCCGGTAACGGTATTGTATACCCAGGCAGAAATATCCTGGCCCTCATTGTAATCGCAGGTGAGAGTAACGGTCCTTTCTTCCAGGTTTACCTCAACGGCAGGTGTGAACCAGGTCCCGGTGGAAACCCCTTCAATCTCCACCAGCTTGTCGGTTTCCGGATTGTAAGAATGCTCCCCTCCCAGTACACCGTCCCAGAAACAACCGGCCACATTGTCGGGAAGGCTGTTGTGCACCATGGTGAAACGGGTCCTGCCGTCGTTGCCGGTTTCATAGCTTTCAGGCAGGTAGCTGAAAAAAATCCAGCGACTGGTTTCTGTTCCGGCCAGGTTTTTAATAATCACCGATGCATTACGGGTTACTGCCGAAGGATCGTCAAACCAGGCCTTGATATTGTTTGCGTCAGACTCATTGGTGGTTTCAAAAATCAGGGGATACTCCATGGTCAGGCCCGGTTCTTCATGATAGACCAGCTCGCCGCTGCCACTGTATCCGTTCGGGGTGGTGATGCGTTCGGTTTCATGGCCAATGCTGTTGATAATCACCATCTTGTCAGTTGTTGATATCCCTTCGATTTCCATTTCTGCCAGGTTGTTCAGAATATCCGGGAAATTCATGGTGTATCCTTCACCCAGGAGCCCGGAAATTTGCGATACATGCACGGTGTCAATTTCAATGCTACCGGTAAGCGTCCCGTCCACCTGCAAATTCCCTGCAAAATAGGCATTTCCCTGCCCGTCGATTTTCACCCGGTCGGTCCAGGAACCTGAGTATGTCCTGTAATACAAGGGATATGCTGAATTAACCGTCAGGTTGTACCCGGAGGTGCTGGTTTGCAGGATCAACCCTTCTTCCCAGTTCAGGTTCACATTGTTTCCGTTTTCACCACGAAGATACAGAGAACCGGGAGAAAGGGCAGTCAGGTAATTATACGCCGGATTCAGAAGTTCCATTACCGGGGAGGTTTCTTCATCGTACAGTCGGAAAATATCGGCCCGCGGCCGGAATTCCGATGCCCATTCCGAGGATATGGCTAGAGCCAGGTGGTTCTGTGTCTGCCGGTCGTAATCGGGCATCCGGATGTGCAGGCCCGGTGCGGGAAAATCATTCATTACCGCCACATCCAGCAGGGCTTGCGGCTCATTGGTTCCTATGCCCAGCATGCTGTCCTTCCCGGTGATCCATCCTCCGTCACTCCCGAGTTGGATACTTACCAGCGTGGAGTCCTCCCCGCCGAAAACACCCAGGGTGTTTGGCCGGTCAATGTCGGTAAGGTAAGCGTCGTTGCCGATCAGCAGGTTTCGTCCGCCGGCTTCAAAATCGTCCGGCAGTTCGAGCTGGGTGGTGCCGGTTTCATTCCCGATCAGCACCTTTCCTGCCGTGTAGCTGATCCCGTCCGGAGTGTTGGTCCACACGGAAGGCAGCTCCACTTCATTGCCACGGCTGATGGATAGAAAATTTTCATTGAGAACCAGCTCCTGCAGTTCATTTTCAGGATCGGCATCGGCATCGTCGGTGTTTACCGCATCGCGTGCCAGCAAAGCATAAGGGACACTGAGTAGCTGACTGGTTCCCATCAGTGTATAATCATTCCCACCAGTGGCATCCAGGGATAGTTCCAGGAAATAGCTGTGACCGGCCCAGTCGATGTTTCCGAGATCCCCGTTCAAAATGGTGCCGTTACCGATTTCCAGGCTAACCAGTCCCTGGTCATTGGTTTGCACCTGATGGGTTTCGGTAAATACCTCTGTTCCCGTAGGTGCATCCGCAAGGAGGCGGATTCTGAGGCTGACGTTGTGTCCGGCTAACGGATTCCCGGACGGATCCCGGATAACAGCCTGATAATGGATGGTTTCCGGCACCTGGGCGGTGAGTGCTGGCAGGATGAATCCGAAACCGATAAGCAATAGAAAACGTTTCATGGGTTGGTTTGTGTGATAAACCAATCAAGTTACGGAAAACAATTTATCAGACCAAATCAGTATCTGGTATGCTTCTCGTTCAGCTACCTGATCCATTAACCCCGGATATGCCTTTCCGCATGATAGGGTGACCGGATCAGGGGGACGCTTTCCACCATGGAAGGATCCCTCTTCAGCTCCTCCCACCGGGAAAACTCTAAAATCTCCGGGGAAAGGTATCCCCCGGGTTTTTCTCTTTCACCTTCCGGATGGTATTTCATAGAAATAAGATACCGGGGGTTCATTGCATTATCTAACTACGTAGGTAACTACGTAGATACCTACGTAGATATCAACGTAGTAAAAATCAGTGCAAGAGTATATTGCATAAAATATATGATTGGTAATATATAAATAAATGCAAAATAACCGGTAAACGCCGAGTTGGTCGCCAATAATTTTCCCTATTTTTGTCAAAACCGTTTTTATGAACTATCTCGATATCATTCTGGCCATTCCCCTTTTATGGGCTGTTTACCGGGGATTTACAAAAGGTCTGGTGATTGAGGTGGCGTCCCTGGCGGCCCTGATCCTGGGAATATGGGGCGCTATCCGGTTTTCGTGGTTCACGGCCGATGTGTTGACCCGCCAGTTGGAATGGACCTCTCCCTATCTTCCCGTGATCTCATTTGCCATTACCTTCATTGTGATAGTCATCGGGGTTCATTTGGTGGCCAGGTTAGTCGACAAACTGGTGCGGGCTGTGGCCCTGGGCCCTTTCAACCGCATACTGGGAGTGGTGTTCGGCGTGGCTAAGATGGGCTTTATTCTGAGCATCATCCTGGTTGTTGTCAATGGCATCGACAAAAACGCCCGGTTTATTCCTTCAGAAGACAGGGAGCAATCGGTGCTGTACGGTCCGGTCTCGTCGTTTGCCCCGGCCCTGTTTCCTTATCTGAACTTTGAAGAGATCAGGGATCACATCCGGAAAGAAGAAACGGACGAAGAAATACGGGTGTAAACGGACGGCCGGTACGGGTTAATTAACTGCAATTGCTATCTTTGCAGAAATATCCGCAACCATGAATTTTGTTGAAGAACTGCGATGGAGGGGGATGATACACGATATGACCCCCGGAACCGAAGAACTGGTGGAGAAAGAAATGACGACGGCCTATGTGGGTATCGATCCTACGGCCGATTCCCTGCACATAGGCCACCTGGTGAGCGTGATGATGCTGAAGCATTTCCAGGCTTGCGGACACAAACCCATTGTGCTGATTGGCGGGGCTACGGGCATGATCGGGGATCCTTCGGGAAAATCGCTGGAAAGGAACCTGCTGGATGAAAAAACCCTGCGGCATAATCAGGAAAAGCTGAAGCAGCAGCTGGCCCGCTTCCTGGATTTTGATCCTTCCAGAGCCAATGCGGCCGAAATGGTGAATAATTACGACTGGATGAAGGAGTATACCTTCCTGGGCTTCATCCGGGATATCGGAAAGCACATCACGGTCAATTACATGATGTCGAAAGATTCGGTGAAAAAACGCCTGGGAGAAGATGCCACATCGGGGATGTCGTTTACCGAATTCTCCTATCAGCTGGTACAGGGAACCGATTTTCTGCACCTTTTTCAGGAAAAGAACTGCAAGCTGCAAATGGGGGGGAGCGACCAGTGGGGAAACATCGTGACCGGCACCGAACTGATCCGGCGGAAACTGGGCGGGGAAGCCTATGCCCTTACCTGTCCCCTGATCACCAAATCCGACGGAGGAAAATTCGGGAAAACCGAAGACGGGAATGTGTGGCTTGACCCGGGGAAAACCTCGCCTTATAAGTTCTATCAGTTCTGGCTGAATGTTTCCGATGCCGATGCGGAAAAGTATATCAAAATTTTTACCGGTCTCGGCAGGGAGCGGATCGAACAACTGACTGAGGAACACAGGCGGCAACCGCACAAACGGATCCTGCAAAAGGAGTTGGCCTGCCAGGTGACCACCATGGTTCATTCGGCCGAAGAAACCCGGAAAGTAGTGGAAGCCTCGGCCATCCTTTTCGGGCAGGGTACCACCGAATCGCTCCGGCGCATGGATGAAAAAACCTTTCTGAACGTTTTCGAAGGAGTGCCCGTGGATGAGATCGGCCTCCCCTTGCTTGAAAAAGGGGTCAATGTGGTAGAACTGCTGGGTGAACATACGGGCGTTTTCCCTTCCAAGGGCGAGTGCCGCCGGATGATCAAAGGAGGAGGCCTGAGTCTGAACAGGGAAAAGGTGGGGTCTCCCGAATTAACGGTTACCGCCGCTCACCTGCTGAACGGAAAATATCTTCTGGTGCAGAAAGGAAAAAAGAACTACCACTTACTAAAAGTGGCCGACTGACGTTATACATGCATTGAATCAATCCATTGGCCCATGAACCAGGATCCTTTTTCCTTCCGTTCAGGGAACCTGCTGGTTTTTATCTGGGGGAAACGGGTTCCCCTCCTCATTCTTACCGGTATTGCCGCGGTTGTGTCGGCTGTTGTTTCCCTGCTGATCACACCCAAATATGCGTCTACGGTGGTTCTTTTCCCTTCTTCATCCACCTCGGTGTCAGAGGCTCTGTTATCCACCAGCCAGTTTGCCACCAACGATCTTCTGGAATTCGGCGAGGAGGAGGAAGTGGAAAGAATGCTGCAGATCCTGTATTCCGACCGGATCAGGCAGGAACTCGTGGACCGGTTCAACCTGTTTGACCATTATCAGATCGATCCGGATTCCAAATACCGGTATTCTGAGCTTTATTCCGAAATGAACGATAATATTTCCTTCCGGAAAACCGAGTTCATGTCCATTGAGATCAGGGTGCTGGATACCGATCCCGGGGTAGCTGCCGATATGGCCAATACCATTGCAGCCCTGATCGATTCCACCATATACGATATGCAGCGTGAAAAGGCGCGGGAGGCTTTTTTGCTTGTAAAACGGGAATACGAAAACCTGCAGAACGAGATCAGAACTATGGAGGATTCTCTGGTCAGTTTACGGAAGCTGGGTGTGTACGATTACGAGGAACAATCAAAAGCACTGAGCCGGGCCTATGTGAATGCCATGGCATCGGGGGATCAATCACTTGCCGGAGGGCTGGAAAAAAAGCTCCGGGAGCTGGCAGGATACGGCCAGGCCTACCAGGGGTTGCAGGATTTTCTGAGGCTGGAAAAGGAAAGGCTCAGCCACCTGAAAACCATGTATCTCCAGGCGAAAGTCGATGCCGAGCAAACCCTGCCGCATACGTTTGTGGTATCGAAAGCCTGGGAGGCTGAAAAGAAAGCCTATCCCCGGCGGAGCATTATCGTGCTTTCGGCCATGCTCAGCACCTTTGTGCTGGCCCTGCTGTTGCTGGCCCTGATTGAAGGGATCAGAAACCGGAAATATTAGATTCAACCGGTGAACCTTGCTATCCGAAACATACTGGTTTATCCGGCCGTGCTGCTTTTTCTGGCCGTAAACCTGTGGCTGATGACCCGGGATGTGTATGTGCTGAACCTGCTGCCGGTGGCCCTGCTGCTTGTGGTCATTGCTTTTCTTTCCCTCGACAGGCTGCTGCTGATCATTGTTTTTTTTACCCCTCTTTCCATTCCTCTGAAACACCTGGTGGGGGATATCGGAGTGGATCTGTTTCTTCCCACCGAACCGCTGCTGGCAGGTGTCATGATCCTTTTTATACTAAAAGTGATCAGGGAAAAGAGTGCCGATCTGCATATCCTCCTTCATCCGCTGGCTGTGGTGATCTATATCTATCTGTTCTGGATGGTGGTGACCAGCCTGACCAGTACCCTGCCGCTGGTTTCCGTCAAGCACACCCTGGCGCGGATGTGGTTCGTTACCGGGTACTTTTTTGTAGCGGCCCATGTGTTCAGGGATTTCAGGAACATAAAAAAATACCTCTGGGCATATATCCTGTCGCTGACTATAGTGATTTTCTACACCCTGTTCAAACAATATCAGTACGGACTTTTCAACCAGCAGGCCTCGCATTCCACCGTCCATCCCTTCTATAATGACCATACCGCATACGGAGCCGCTCTGGCGTTCCTCATTCCGGTTCTGGCCGGCTTTGTTTCTGGCCGGAACGGGAAAAAACCGCACAGGATCATCCCGGGGATGTTTCTGACGATCTTTCTGGTGGCCCTGGTGTTCTCTTATACCCGGGCGGCCTGGGTAAGCCTGGCGGCGGCTGTTGTGGTATTCCTGCTGATCAGGTTCAGGGTCTCACTCACATCGATGGTGGTGGTTTTGCTGACCGGCACGGCATTCCTGTTCATGTACCGCGCGGAGATCAAGATGAAACTGGAAGCGAATAAGGAAACTTCTTCCACCGATTTTGCCACCCATGTGCGATCGATCACCAACATTACAAGCGATGCATCGAATGCCGAACGGATCAACCGATGGAAATCGGCCTGGCGGATGTTCAGGGAAAAACCGGTGTACGGCTGGGGCCCCGGAACATACCAGTTCAATTATGCGGGTTTCCAGATGAAAAAGGAAAGAACATACATCAGCACCAATTTCGGGGATCTGGGGAATGCACACAGCGAGTACATGGGCCCGCTCTCGGAATCGGGATTCCCCGGCTTATTGACTGTGCTGGCCCTGGTCGGTGTATCGGTTTTTACCGGTTTGCGTGTGATGCGTCAGGCCAGGGATAAACCGGTCAGCACCCTGGCACTGACCCTGTTGCTGGGGCTGGTGACGTATTTTACCCACGGGTTCCTGAACAATTTTCTGCATACCGACAAGGCATCGGCTTTGTTCTGGGGATTTATGTCCATGCTGGTGGCTCTGGATATCTATCATACCCGTGGGATATCCCCGGAGACTGCGCAGGAAGGAAATAATCCTGATTCATGAATAAACGAAGATACCTCAGGAACTGGGAGGGGATTGCCCGTGCCGATCCGTTATGGTCCATCTGTACCCATCCTGACCGGAAAGACGGGAAATGGGGCAGGGAGGAATTTTTCGAAACCGGAAGGGGGGAATGGGGAAGCCTTGTAAGGTATCTGTCGGAACAAAATATTGCCCTGCCACGGAATGGGAAGGCCCTGGATTTTGGTTGTGGTGTGGGAAGGTTGAGCCGGGCCATGGCCGGGTATTTTTCTACGGTGACCGGGGTGGATGCATCGGCTGCTATGATCGGTCTGGCCCGGGAATACCATGCCGGTGAAAATAGCACCATCCGTTTTGTGCATCATGACCAGCCCGGTTTGTCCCTGTTCGGGAATAACACCTTTGATTTTATTCTTTCTGTCCTCGTACTGCAGCATATTCCTGTGGAAGAAGGGAAAAATTATCTGCGGGAGATGGCGAGGGTACTGAAACCGGGAGGGATTCTTCTGTTTCAGGTGCCGGTGGCCGACAGGAGAAAACGGCCTGTGTTTGACCGGTTGCGCACGGTGTTACGAATCAGGGAACGGCTGGCCCTGGCAGGGATAGGACAGGGATTTCGGATGGAGATGTTTGTGTACCCGGAGGATGAAGTGGAAGCTGTTCTGTCCGGTGTATCCACCGGGATCATTCACCGGGTTTATACCAACCATACGGAACCCGGATACGCAGGGAAGTTTCAGGTCATATCCCCTGAACAGGCCGGAGATTATGTGAGTGTGATGATGGTGGGAAAGAAACGGGATACGACAGACTAAAAAAACTGGGCCCCGATCAGGGTAATGTCGTCGAATATATTGTTGTTGCCGGTAAGGATGTTCTGGCTCTCAATGATCCCTTTGATGTTTTCCTCAATGCTTCGTCCGTTGCTGATGCAGGCTTCGATGGCACGTGTTCCCATCTCCTGGTCGTTCTCATCGCGCAGTTCGGAAAGCCCGTCGGTGTAGCAAATGATTTTTGACCCCGGGCTCACGGTGAATTCGCCTGTATCGATGCGGGGAATATGATCGAGCATCCCGACGCCCAGGCAGCTGGTTTCGAGCTTGGTGAGGTTTTTGTTCATCCCGTCGAAGAAAACCGGCGGGTTGTGAGCGGCATTGATGAATTCGAGCTTGCGGAAACCGGTATGGTACTTGGCCACAAACAGGGTGATGAACTTTTCCCCGTTGGCATTCTCTATTACCCTCTGATTCAGTATCCTGATCAGGTCTTCCAGGGGGATATCGGCTGTGAACAGGGCGCGGAGGTTGGCCTGGAAGTTCGACATGAGCAGGGCGGCGGAGATGCCTTTTCCCGACACATCGGCGATAAGAAAACCCACCTCGTGTTCACTCAGGCGGAGGCAATCGTAATAGTCTCCCCCCACGTCGTAATGCGGGTGATAAAATGCCGAAACCCATATTTTGTCGGTGCGGGGAAGGGTTTCGTTGTTGGGAATGAGCATGGTCTGCATTCTCGATGCCAGCTCCAGCTCTTTCCTGATGGCTTCCTGCCGGAGGCTTTCATTAAAAAGGCGGATATTTTCGATGGCCACCATGATGATATTGGAAAGGGTCTGGATAAAATGCAGGTGCTTGATGGTAGGGCTCATTCCTTTCTCTTCTTCGTCAATATCGCCAATCAGCACATATGCCAGGGGAGAACCCTTGTGTATGACGGGAATGGTAATATCGAAATGGCGAAGGTAATTTTCTTCATAATCCGAATTGTAGGTGATTTCCCGGATGTGGATCAGGTCTCTTTCCACGTCGATGTCCCGGTACATGTCTTCGGTACATCCCGCGGTCAGGATCAATTCCCAGTCGGTGGAAAACTTGAAGATCAGGATTTTTCCGATATTCAGGTCTTCCCGTAATAATCTTTCATACCTTTTGAGCAGCTCCTCCTGCGGAAGGTTCTCATTGATGGCCATGGTAATATCAAGCAGGGCATTGAGCTTGAATTTGGATACCTGCAACCTTTTTATGGAGGGATTCTCGCTCATGGGTACCGTGTGGATGGGTTATCAGTCCTTGGCCCTTTCCGAGTAAGAGTGATCGCGTGTATCTACCCGGATGCGGTCGCCTGTATTGATAAACAGCGGAACATTCACCTCGGCTCCTGTTTCCAGGGTGGCTGGTTTCAGGGTGTTGGTGGCTGTATCTCCCTTTATTCCCGGTTCGGTATAGCTGACTTCCAGATCAACAAAAGGAGGGAGTTCGCAGCTGAGGGCCGTTTCCGAATCGGCATGGAATACCATTTCCACATACTGTCCTTCCTTTAAAAGATCGGGAGCGCTGATGAGATCCTCGGGAATGGCAACCTGTTCGAAGGTTTCGTTATGCATGAAATGGTAGCCCATATCGTCTTTGTAAAGAAACTGGTAGGGCCGTCTTTCCACCCTCACCGTGTTTACCTTGACACCGGCAGTAAAGGTGTTGTCAATGACTTTGCCGGTGGTAAGGCTTTTCAGCTTGGTACGGACAAAAGCTCCGCCTTTTCCCGGTTTTACATGCTGGAACTGGACAATGGTGTAAATGTCGTTGTTGAATTCAATGCACAGGCCGTTCCTGAAATCTGCTGTTGTTGCCATAAAATTCGTTCTCTATTATTGGTCCGATCGTGCAAAAATAACTGAAAATTCGGTTAATACACAGCGCGCGCAGGAATTATCTCAATCCAGCCGGGAAGAAAGGGGATACTTCAGGCCGCTGTATTCCACCAGGTCTACTTTCATAGAACCCACCCACATATCGAACTGGATACGGATGGGGATAAAATTATCATCGTCGGTGAACCACATCAGCATATCGCTTTCGGTTTTGAACACCCTTCCGGGTTCGGTTACCGGGGCAAAAACATGGCATCTGTATGTGCCCAGGCGGGTTTTCAGGGTTTCCATTCCGCGGTATCTTACCGGAAGGGGGTAAATTTCATCGGCGAAATAGGTCATCAGATCGATTTTATCCCCAACGGCCAGACTGCTCCGGTCAACCAGTCTCAGATAATACAGGGCCGAAACCATGTCAATGATCCCTTCGGGCGTGTCATGATAACCCGATAACTGGCTGTAAACCCGGTTGCTGTCGCGGTCGAAGTAAGTTTCGTTGTAATACCGGTATCTTCCTTCCCGGATGTTCCGGATGGCCTTGAGGGGCAGGCCGGTTTTCGGATCGATAAAGCTTTCGTACGCATCTTCCACCTTGTACAGCTTGTCGGCCAGACCGATGGTATTGGCCCGGGCCACGGCATGGTATACGGCTTTCCCGTCAAGGGTCGATTCATGGACCTCCAGGGTGCCCCTACCTCCATTCAGGATTCCGTAATGCAACAGGAAAGTCAGTTTTTCGCCTGCCAGAAAAGGAGGAGAGTATGGCTTATTCTGCCCCTTACCTGTTTGCAGGCAAAGGATGAGGACGCATGCGGCTGCCAGCCATTTCATTTTCATAACCGGGCGTTTTAGAATATCTACCAAACACTGTGCCTAAATGGATTAGGCTGTAAATAATAATCACCCGAGCCTGTTGCGTGGAACTGTCGGAATAAAATCTTTCAGATAAAAGGGTTCAAAATACGCCGTGTCGGCAAATTCCTTTTTTTCAAAGAGTTCATTGGCCAGGGGAGCCAGGTAACAAGCTGAGGCCTGCAGGTGATCGAGGAATACGGCGCCGGGGTGGGTGATCAGCTTTCTGCATTTTCCGGCTCCGTCGCCCCCGAAAAACAGGATGCGGTCTTCGTGGAGTTCATGGAAAGATCCTGATTCCACCACCAGGGCATGAGGTTCTTTGAGGATTTTCAGCCGTCGGGTATACCATGCCGTATACACTTCCATGCGGCGGGCATCGATCATGGGAACAAGAATATGTTGTCCGGGGTAGGACTCTTTTTTTTCCCTGACCTGCGGCAGGTTCAGGGCTCCCTGTGCCATAGCCAGGAGGGTGGAAATGCCTGCCATGGGGACACCTGCTCCGTAAGACAGGCCTTTGGCCACCGACACCCCGATTCTCAGTCCGGTATAGGAACCCGGCCCCATGCTGACGGCTATCATATCCAGATCGCTTGGACGTATACGGGCTTCTGCCAGTACTTCTTCAATAAAAAGCGTGAGCCGGGAGGCGTGGTCGCGAAGCAGGGTACTTTCCCGCAGAATTATCGGAATTCCTTTATCCGACAGGCAAACGGAACACACCGGGGTGGCCGTTTCAATGCACAGGATCATAGGTGTTTCATCAGTTATTCTTCTTCCCGGAAAAGCGCATCTTCACTCACGATTTCCACCGGCATGAGGTGTTCAAGTTTTCTGGCAATGGCCGAATAGGGGGCCTTCACTACCCGGCAGGTATCTGTAAGCCCTTTGAGTATTTCAATATACCTGTCATCCTGGATGCCCGTTTCCACTTCCTGCATAAATGCGGTATCCCTTCTTACCACAAAAACCACCTCACGGTATTCTTCATCTGTTATGGTTGTTTCTTTCACCTTTCCGGTGGAATCAATGCGGGTGGTAACCGACTGGATGGGGACCGAGAGAACATGATGGCGTGTTTCTGTCTGGATATCCACCGTAGCGGACATACCCGGGCGGAAGGGATTTTTCATGTTCTCATTGATCAGGTCCTGGTAGGATTCTCTCAGAAGCAATATCTTGACATTGAAACTGGTTACCTGATCGGTGGCTACCCCGGTGGTAGTTGCCGAATTGGCGATTTCAGTCACCACACCCCGGAAGGTTTTGTCGAGGTAGGCATCCACTTCCACAAAGGCCGTGTCGCCGTGACTGACCCGGATAATGTCGTTCTCGTTGACTTCCACTACCACTTCCATTCTTTCCAAATCGGCAATGCGCATCAGGTCCGTACCGCTCATCATAGAGGTTCCCACCACCCTTTCCCCTTTTTCCACCAGCAGCATGGAGATGGTTCCCGACATAGGAGCATAGATGGTGGTTTTTATCAGATCTTCATCGGCTCTTTTCAGGCTGGCTTCCGCGCTTTTCACGGAAAATTCGGCGGCGCGGTATTCGGCCTGTGCCATTTTGTAGCTGGCCTCTGTGCTTTCAAAGTCGGCCTGTGAAATAGCATTCTGCTCAAAAAGCTGCCGGTTTCTTTTGAAGGCCAGCTCGCTTTGCAGCAGCTGGGCTTCGGACTGGGCCAGGCGTGCTTTGGCTGTGTTCAATTGCGCCATTGCCTGGTCACGCGCAGAAATATATATGTCGGGATTGATCTTGACCAGCAGGTCCCCTGCCTTTACTTCATCCCCTTCTTTTACGGGGAGTTCCACAATTTCCCCAGAGATTTCAGGGCTGATCTTGACCTCGGTTTCCGGTTGGATTTTCCCGTTGGCGGTGATCAGTTCCACAACGGTACGGCGTTCGGCTTTTTCCACAGCCACTTTTAACCGGTATTCCCGGCCAAACCATCCCAGACTTTTTCCGACAACAGCCAGTATCAGAAGCAGGATGACGCCAATCAGAATGTAACGGAAAGGTTTCTTTTTCATGGATGAGGGTTTGAATAGAAAATCTGTTTAAAGTTCCAGCGGTTTCCCGGTATAAAATTCCAGCACCTTCAGCTGGAAAATATATTCATATTTTGCCTGAAGCAAATCTGATTCGGTTCGTGTCAGCTGGTTCTTGGCCGTATTGTATTCCACTGAAGTGACCAGTCCCACGTTGAATTTCTGTTCGGTATACCGGAACGATTCCTGCATGGAGGAAAGGGTTTTCAAACTCGCATTGTATTTTTTCAGCGCAGCCAGTGCATCGGCATATTTCTGCTGTATTTCCTTGTATAACTGCTTTTTGGTGTTTTCCAGGACCAGCCGGGCGTTCATTACCCCGATCCTGGCATTGCTGATTCCGGTATGGGTGCGCATTTGGTTAAAAATGGGAATACTCAGGCTGAAACCGAAACCATAGGTGACGTTATCATCCAGCTGGTCCCAGAAAGGGTATGGTTCATACGTTGGCAGATTCGTCACCGGGTCGAGCACGGGCATGCCGGTCTCATCGGTAACCATTCTCTCCCGGGCATTGGAATAGCCGGTACTGCTGAAAAGGTTCATGGAAAGAGAGGGGCTTCTTGCTCCCCGGGCAATTTTCAGGGAGGTTTGCGAGCTCATGAGGGAATATTCGGCGCTTTTTACCTGGGGCAAAATAGTCTCGGCCATGGCGTATACGTCACGAACAGAAAGGATTAGCTGAGTTTCGTCGGGGACATCCAGTTCGGGCCGGGCAATGGAAAAATCGCCAACCGAATCGAGTTCCAGGAGCTGGGCCAGGTTCAGCAGGGAAATATCGTACTGGTTCTGGCTGTTTACCAGCTGGAGCTCCTCGGCGGCTTCCTGTGCCTGAATTTCGAGCAGGCTGCCGTGCGGCAGACTACCGGCTTCCACCAGCTTACGGGTCCGTTCAACCTGTAAACGGGTTACTTCGAGCTGATTGCGTGCCACTTCCATCAGTTCTTCATTGAACAATATCTGAAGATAGGCCAGGGCAATATTCAGGGAAATGTCATTTTTCATTTTTTCCAGGTCTTCCTGACTGGCCAGCAGGTCGTATCGGTTCTGCCTGATGGTGTTGATCTTTTGCAGGCCGTTGAACAGGGTAACACCGCTTCCCGCCTGAAAATTGTTGGTCTGTATGCGTTCGGTGCTTTCAACGAATCCGTAAGTGGTCTCGTCCAGGGCCCTGCCGAAGGAATAGTTGTGCGAGGCGGAAGCATTCAGGCTGGGTAGCAGGTCGTAGCGTGACTGGTGAAAGGCATTTTCCTGGTACCGGGTATTCAGTTCCTGCTGTTTGATCTGGATGTTGTTTTCCAGTGCATGGCGTATACAGTGTTCCAGTGTCCAGGGTTCGGTCTGGGCAAGCAGCCACATTTCCGGAACAAATAGAAGCAAGATGCAGAGAATACTGCTTTTTCGCATGAATCTCATGGATAGCTCAGTTTAACAAAAGTTCAAAGTTAAACCTTTCTGAAGTATATTCTTACAGGCACGGAATATTTTTCTTGAAAAATATGATATCTGACCGGGTATTATAAACGAAAAGCTTGTATTTTTATTTTTCGTTAACGATGGTTCCCATGCATTTGACAGAGGCAGACAACATTAGCGTGGAGGGGATCGGAAAGATCAGGGTGGTCAGAACGTACCGGGGTAAATATCTTCGGTTGCAGGTGGACCGTGAAGCGGGGGTGAAAATGACCGTGCCGGTCCGGGTGAGCATGAAAGAAGCCGAAAAATGGCTGGAAAGGAAGAAACCGTGGCTCAGGAAAAAGATCGGGGAAATCAGGAGGCAGCAGGCATCACAAACGGTTTTTCTGCCGGGCAGGCGGTATTTTACCCGCACCCATCTCCTGTTGCTGGAACCCTGGGCCGGAAAGGGTATGCAGCTCCGTATCCGGGGAATCACAGCCACACTGAACTATCCTGAAAATGCGGATCCTGCGGCCGAACCGGTTCAGCAGATAGCCCGCAGGGCCCTGGTTCAGGTACTCAGAAGGGAAGCCTCTGTATACCTTCCTGAAAGGCTCGATTTTCTGGCCCGGCGGCATGGCTTTTCTTACCGGAAAGTCAGTATACGGGAAAACCGGTCCCGTTGGGGAAGCTGTTCGGGGAAAGACCATATCAGCCTGAATCTGCATCTCATGAGACTACCCGATCACCTGATCGATTATGTGCTGCTCCACGAACTGTTGCATACGGTACACCGTAACCACGGGCCCTTATTCTGGGCTGAACTCGACAGGCTGACAGGAGGGGCCAGGAAACTCGACAGGGAGCTGAAAAAATATCCTGTCCGGTATTTTTAACAGTTTCCTGTACCTGCAGGGGTACGAACCAATGGACATGGATATACGTATACTTGCCTGTATGAGGATTTCCCATGTACTGATACGGATCTGGACGGTCCTGGCCTTCCTGCTGGCGGTTGCCGGCGCCCCGGCCCAGACCCGGGAGGGGTTGCCTGTACCTGCGTATACCCGTTATATGGATACCGTGGAAGTCTGGTACAGGGTTCCTGCCGGAAGAAAAGCTCGGTTTCTACTCGATTCGGTCATACAGTATGATTACCTAACCGCCATCGGCGAGTGGCGGGCCCATCAGAAAAACACCTATACCTATTACAACGACGGTTTACGAAAGGACCTTACCGTATACTCACGGCAGGGAGAGGAGTGGGGCCCGGTCTGGAGCAATTTGTATGAATACACCGACGGCCGGCTGGTTCGTATCGAGACCCGGGACTATCAGGAGGAAGCCTGGACAGTAACCCGGCAAACGCTATATACCTACGACCCGGATGGCAGTGTAACGGAACAGCTTACACAGGACCGGGTTTCCCCACCCGTGGAATGGGAAAACAGCCACAGGTATCTTTATGAATACGATGAAGGTCAGAACATGGTATCACGCACCTATCAGCAGTATATGGATGGTCGGTGGGTCAATAATCATCGGTACCTGTGGGTGTATGATAACGAAACGGCTCTGGAAAATATCCGGCAGAAATGGGACACCGCTCTGTCTGTTTTTGTAAATGACTATAAATTCCTGTACGAGTATAACGAAAAAGGACTGCGTGTGAAAGATATCCAGTACAACTGGATGGAAGGGGATATCTGGGAACCGGCTACCCGGATTGTTTATGAGCATAATCACCTGGATGTGGTTATTAGGAAACTGTATGAGGATTATCAGCCTGAGGATGATTCATGGAACACGGTGGTGGATTATCTGTACTATCAGAACAAGGAAAACCGCGACACCCTGATCCTGTACAGGGTATGGAATAGTACGGTGCAGATATGGAATGAAGAAAAAAGGTATCTTTTCGATTACGATTCGTACGGGAACCTGCAGAAAGAAACCTGGCAAAATTGGAAAGGTGAATGGATTCATGATTACCGGATTGATTATTTTGTAAGCATTTTCGGTATTTCCCCCCTACGTGTGGATATTATTGACAGCACGGAAGTGACCTGTTATGGCTATGCCGACGGGGGTGCTGTGGCCGAAGCAACGGGAGGGCAGCCTCCCTACAGCTACCGGTGGGATGATCCGGCGCAAACCTCCACAACCGCAGTAAGCGGACTTTCCGGTGGTATATGGTACCGGGTGACGGTGACCGATGCGGCCATGAATACAGCTACCGACAGTATCCGGTTAGCCGAACCGCCACCGGTGATTACCGGCGACATATCGGGACCGGATGAGGTGGATCCGCTGGCCACGGCCGTCTATTCCGTTCCTTACGAAGAAGGAGCCGTTTATTCATGGAAAGTGGAAGATGGTTTTATCATGTGGGGACAGGGCAGTTTTCAGGTGGAGGTGAAATGGAGGAGATGCGGTTCAGGAAAAATATGGGTATATAAAACCGCCGCAAACGGCTGTCCGGGGGATACTTCCTTCCTGGATGTGAGGATCCGTCCGGTGGGTGTGGAGAAATTCCCGGACAGTGTCCCTGTCATTTATTTTCCCAATCCCGCCGATCTTCCGGGCAGTATCTCTTTCATTTTTTCCGGTCGCCTGACAGCGATCTGGTCCCTGAAAGGGATCTCGGGCCATACTTATCTGCAGGGAGAAATGAGGGAAACCAACAGGCTGGAAGTGGACGTTCCTGCCCTGGCTCCGGGAATGTATTTCTGGTATTTTGAGGGCACTGAACAGATGGCCCTTCCCTGGGTGGTGAAATAGGGGTTTATTGTTTCAGGCTTGAATCGAGCATGTAGTGATACAGCACTTCATGCAGGCTGTTGACATATTTTTCAGCCACTTTACTGCCGAAAATTTTATCGAAATTTTTCAGAAGAAACTCCCGGATATCTTTTTCCCATTCGAAATAGCTCAGGATGGAAATCTTGCCGGGATTCATTTTTTCGAATTTGCGCCGGATGATTTTCACCTGGGTGCTGAAAGCCATATAGGCCTTAATGACTGTTTGCAGTTTGTCGGAGAAAAAATTCTCAATCAGTTTCAGACCCTTCGGAATCACTTCAAAAGTGGTTTCGTAAAAACCCGCAAAGGAATTGTTCCAGTTGATGTAGTGCATAAAATAGTTGCATACCCTGAATACTTCTTTGCTTTTCTGGGGGTCGACATTCTTTGCAAACAATCCCTTTACTTCGGCAAGGTACAGTTCTTTCAACCGGTCATCGAGCAAATGGGAAATTTCCGTGGTATGTTTGGCATATTCACGGGAAAAATTCCTGGCAGTAAAATGCTGTATTTCGAAAGGTTCATTAAACTCAATGATATTGTGTATCAGCCTGGCTTCATCCACCAGCAAGTCGTAGATGGGAAACAACCTTTCTTTCATGATCCGGTCGAAAGTATCCGTGGTAAAGTACCCCGTCATCATATAGTTTAATTGCTGCAGGTTCTCACGCGACAATTTTTTCACATCGCTTTGATAGAATCTCAGGTATTCACAGATCCTGCTTCTGATCTTGATGATTTCATTCCGGTAAGCAATTCTGACATCCAGCGGGTGAAAACCACCGTTGCCGTATGCAGGGGTTACTTCCTGAGGATTCAGGAAGTGGCTGATGTATGCAGGTTCCTTTTTCATTGCTTGTCCGGGATTGACCGGAATAATCCGATGGAAATATAAAGCAAGGTACGAAAACCAATGATTATTCCCAATAATCCCTCCCGGATTGCCCCCGGGAATTTTATCCGCAGAAAAAAAAATAATTTTTTTAAAAACTTGTATCTGGGTGCAAACGTTTGAAACAGGCCTTCCGCGACAACACCTTAAAATGCCTATTAATTAAGCGATTAAGAGTGTTTTTTTTCGAAAATTCTGGTTATTTTAATCCCCCGGTTAGAGAAATCGGATGTTAAAAATTATGCTCTTGTGATGAAAAAACCTGCGTTGAGTTTCTGGCAGATATGGAACATGAGTTTCGGTTTTCTGGGGATACAGTTTGGATTTGCTCTTCAGAATGCCAATGTGAGCCGCATATTTGAAACCCTGGGCGCCAGCATTGACAATATTCCCATTTTATGGATTGCTGCACCCGTAACCGGCCTCATTGTGCAGCCCATCATCGGGCATATGAGCGACCGTACATGGAACAGGCTGGGCCGGCGCCGCCCATATTTCCTTACCGGGGCCATTCTGGCCTCCGCTGCCCTTTTCCTGATGCCCAATTCACCCGTATTGTGGGTTGCTGCCGGTATGCTGTGGATCATGGATGCTTCCATTAATATTTCCATGGAACCGTTTCGTGCCTTTGTGGGCGATATGCTTCCTTCCCACCAGCGGACCATGGGTTTTTCCATGCAGAGCTTTTTCATTGGTACGGGGGCTATCATTGCTTCGGCTCTTCCCTGGGTGCTCACCAACTGGTTCAATATCTCGAATGTGGCAGCCGAAGGAGAAATACCGCCTTCCGTGAAGTTTGCTTTCTACATCGGGGGGATGGTGTTCTTCCTGGCTGTATTGTGGACCGTGGTCAGCAGCAAGGAGTATTCCCCTGAAGAAATGGAAGCTTTTCAGGCTGCCGATGAACAAAACCATCAGGGCAATGAACGAGCTCCCCTGCATCCGGTGAAAGATACCCGCCTGTTCCGTAACGGGCTGATCTGGTTGCTGACCGGACTGGCCCTGTATTTTCTGTTCGATACCTTCATTTACATGGATTATGGACTGGGAGTATTTTTCGGCGGGATTGCCCTGTTCGGGCTGCTACAGATACTGACCGGACTGTTTACCCGCAGGGGAAAGACGCAGACGGGGCTGGTCACCATTATCAACGACCTGTATTATATGCCCAAAACCATGAAACAACTGGCCGGCGTTCAGTTTTTTTCATGGTTTGCCCTTTTTTCCATGTGGATATATACCACGGCGGGAGTAACCAGTACAAAATACGATATGGAGCTCAGCCGGTCGATGGTTATGGAGCTGGAAAATGAGTTCGAACGGCTGAGCCGTATGGATGAATCGGCTCAGTGGAACCATACCGATGAAGTGGGGAGTGATCTGGAAAAATACCGTAATAAACTGGATGCAGGAGAAGAAAAGGTCATTTCCACCGTCAGGCTGGCAGGGTATTTCACCGATCCGCACAAAGCCGATCTGCTGATGCTGAGCCCGGAAACCACTGCCCGGCTTCTGCGCATACAGCAGGAATACAACCGGGGAGCCGACTGGGTGGGGGTGCTGATGGCCGTGTATAACGGATTTGCCGCTATTATGGCCTTTGTGATCATGCTCATGGCCAAAGTTATCACAAGGAAAACGGTGCATTTTATCTGCCTGGTGGTGGGAGGCCTCAGCCTGATCAGCTTTTACCTGATCCCCGATCCCCGCTGGCTGCTGGTTTCCGAACTGGGTATCGGACTGGCCTGGGCTTCCATTCTGGCCATGCCCTATGCTATCCTTACCGGATCACTGCCCCCGAAGAAATTGGGAGTATATATGGGGATATTTAACTTTTTTATAGTGATTCCACAGATCACGGCCGCCGCCATGCTGGGATTCGTGGTTCGCACCCTGTTTGACCAGCAGGCTATATATGCCCTGGTACTGGGAGGCGTTTCCATGATCCTGGCAGCAGTGCTGGTTTTGTTTGTACATGATGTGGATGACGGAAAAAATCATTAATGAACGGTTCGGGTGAACCTGAAAGCCTATGCGATGAAAAGACTGGTAGAAATTGACAGATGGAATATTGTGGAAAAGGAATTCCGCCCTCGCCGGCACAGGGACATGGAAAGCATCTTTGCCCTGGGGAACGGCCATATGGGGCAACGGGCCAATTTCGAGGAAACCTATTCCGGCGACAGCCTGCAGGGAAATTACCTGGCAGGAGTGTATTACCCTGACAAAACCCGCGTTGGGTGGTGGAAGAACGGATACCCCGAATATTTTGCCAAAGTGATCAATGCCCCTGCCTGGATCGGGATACGGATCCGTATGGAAGGTGAGGAACTGGATCTGGCCCGGGGTACTGTGGAGGAATTTACCCGCATCCTGCATATGCACGAAGGGTATCTGGAGAGGAAATTCCGATATACATCGCCCGACGGAAAGAAAATATCGGCCCAGGTGATCCGGTTTCTCAGCATCACCGAACCCGAAGCCGGAGCTATCAGCTATTCACTGACCCCTGAGAACTTCGACGGCAGTATGGAAATAGAGCTGGGTATAGACGGCGATGTAAGGAACGAAGACGCCAATTACAGGGAAAAATTCTGGGAGTCGGTCCATGCGGAAATAAAAGCTCCCGAAGCTTTTCTTGTCATGAAAACAAAAAAGCTGGGCTTTCATGTTTGTACCGGTATTCACGGGGAGGTCTTTATCGGCGGGAAGCCCTGTCAGGCTTCCCCTCGGGCTGTGAAGAAGGAAAAGTATGTGTCCCTGCTTTATCAGTGCCAGGTGAAAAGAAACCAGCCGGTGACCGTGGTGAAATACGGTTGCCAGCCAACCAGCCTGGACCATTCCCCAAATCAGATACTGGAAGCTGCCGAAACAGTGCTGAAACGCTGTGTGAAAAAAGGCTTTGACCGGATGCTGGCCGAACAGGCAGAGGCCTGGCAGCGGAAATGGGAAACCAGCGATATCGTTATCGAAAGAGATGATGAGGCTCAGCAGGGGATCCGGTTCAATATTTTTCAGCTTAACCAGACCTATACGGGCGAGGACGAACGGCTGAATATCGGGCCCAAGGGATTCACGGGTGAGAAATACGGGGGAAGCACTTACTGGGATACCGAGGCTTTTTGCTTTCCGTTCTATCTGAGCACTTCCGGACAAAAAGTGGCCCGGAACCTGCTGCTGTACCGGTACAAGCACCTTCAGAAGGCCATAGAGAATGCCGGGAAACTGGGATTTAGCGGCGGGGCTGCCCTGTACCCCATGGTGACCATGAACGGGGAAGAATGCCATAACGAATGGGAGATCACGTTTGAAGAGATCCACCGGAACGGAGCCATTGCATTCGCTATTTATAATTACATCCGGTATACCGGCGATAATCAATACCTGGCGGATTACGGACTGGAAGTGTTGATTGCCATCTCCAGGTTCTGGTCACAACGCGTCAATTTTTCCGAACCCCGGCAGCAATATGTCATTCTGGGAGTTACCGGTCCGAATGAATACGAAAACAACGTGAACAACAACTGGTATACCAATACCATCGCTGTATGGTGCCTTTCCTATACCCTTTCATCACTGGAGTATGTCAGAAAGGAACATCCCGGGAAATACCGCCAACTGGTGGAAAAAACCGGCTTCAGGGAGAAAGAGGAAACGGCCCGCTGGAAGGAAATCATTGAAAAAATGTATTTCCCGCGCGATGAGGAGAAAGGGATTTTTATTCAGCAGGACGGATACCTGGATAAGGAACAGATGATGGCGGACGAACTGGATCCTGCCATCAGGCCCCTGAACCAGCACTGGTCGTGGGACAGGATCCTGCGTTCCTGCTTTATCAAACAGGCCGATGTGTTACAGGGCTTGTTCTTTCTCGAAGATCAGTATGATACGGAAACCATCCGGAGGAATTATGATTTCTATGAACCCAGGACCGTGCACGAATCGTCCCTTTCACCCTGTGTGCATTCGGTGCTGGCAGCCCGGATCGGTTACGAACAGAAAGCCTATGAGCTCTACCTTAGAACGGCCAGGCTTGATCTGGACGACTACAACAAGGAAGTGGCCGAAGGATTGCACATAACCAGCATGGCCGGAACCTGGATGGCTATTGTTCTGGGTTTCGGAGGGATGCGTACCAGGGATGGAAGGATCTGTTTTCATCCCATGATCCCCGACAAGTGGAATAAATATTCCTTCTATGTCAGGTTCCGCGAAAGCCTGCTGCAGGTGACCGTAAGCAGGAAAGATGTGGTTATTGCCAACAAGAGCCGGGCGGGTGTGAAGATCAGCGTATACAGCCAGGAAGAATGGCTTTCGGCGAATGAAACAAAGGTTTTTCCCGTGAGGTAAGGGAAATTTTTTTCTTTCCCTGAAACCAATTAATTTTAACCCATCAGAGGGAAATACCTATAATAACTAAAAAAGCTGATTATGAGTACACCTAAATTTAAACCGGGAGTGCTTTTCGGACAGGATGTGAAAGACCTTTTCGATTATGCCAATGAGAACAATTTTGCCCTGCCTGCCGTGAATGTGGTAGGAACCAATTCGGTTAATGCCGTACTGGAAACAGCCCGAGAAGTCAATTCCCCCGTCATTATCCAGTTTTCAAACGGAGGAGCGGTTTTCTTCGCCGGGAAAGGCCTGAGTAACGAGAATCAGCAGGCGGCTGTTCTTGGAGGGATTTCCGGAGCCCAGCATATACATACCCTGGCTGAAGCGTATGGAGTACCGGTAGTATTGCATACCGACCATGCCGCGAAAAAACTGCTGCCCTGGATCGACGGATTGCTTGATGCCGGGGAAAAATATTACCAGAAGCATAAAAGGCCTCTGTATTCTTCCCATATGCTGGACCTTTCGGAAGAAACCCTGGAGGAGAATATTTCCATCAGTAAGAGATACCTGGAACGAATGAGCAAACTGGGGATGACTCTGGAAATCGAGCTGGGAGTGACCGGCGGGGAAGAAGACGGCGTGGATAATACGGGCATCGACAGTTCCCGGCTGTATACACAGCCCGGAGAAGTGGCCTATGCCTACGAAGAGCTGAATAAAGTGAGCGATTTCTTTACCGTCGCAGCCGCTTTCGGGAATGTGCACGGTGTGTATAAGCCGGGGAATGTGAAGCTTAGTCCCGTTATCCTGAAAAATTCCCAGGAACACATTCAGAAAAAATTCAATACCCGGCCCAATCCGGTGAATTTTGTGTTCCACGGAGGTTCCGGGTCGGAAAAGCACCTCATTACCGAAGCCATTCAATACGGTGTCATTAAAATGAATATCGACACCGATATGCAGTGGGCCTTCTGGAGCGGGGTGAAGAAATATTACGAAGAAAAGAAAGATTACCTGCAGTCGCAGATCGGTAATCCCGAGGGCGAGGATAAGCCCAATAAAAAATTCTATGATCCGCGGGCCTGGCTGAGAAAGGGAGAGGAAGCTTTCAAGGCACGGCTGATCGAGGCTTTTGAAGATCTGAACGCCCTGGACAGGAATATTTAGTACATCCTGTTCCGCTTTGGAAAAAGTGCCGGGATGGCCGGGCCTGCAGGCTGGCTGTCCCGGTTTTGTATGTACGGAAATGAAACTCAGGTTTAATATAATTATATAACAAATAAATAAAATTAAAAGTAAATTAAAATATATTAATATATTCTTATGGGAAAGGTAATAGGAATTCTTGCCGGGGTCGTCCTCTTTGGCTTCATGAGGGAGGCGTACAAATGGCTTTTTAGGCCGGCCTTCCTGCCGGAAAAGCCGTTCATAGCAGAAGTGGTCCATCCCGAATGGACAAAAAACGCTGTAATGTATGAAATTAATATCAGGCAGTTTTCTGATGAGGGGACTTTCCGGGGCGTGCTGCCTCATCTGCCTCGCCTGAAAGAGATGGGGGTGGATATTCTGTGGTTCATGCCCGTTCATCCCATCGGAGAGAAAAACCGTAAAGGAGAACTGGGCAGCTATTATTCGGTGAAAGATTTCCGGGATGTGAACCCGGAATTCGGAACCATCGACGATTTCATGGAATTGCTCGATTCGGCCCGGAATATGGGCTTTCATGTGATCATGGACTGGGTCCCCAACCACACGGCCTGGGACAATCCCTTGCTGGAGGAGCATCCGGAATGGTATGCCAGGGATTCTGCCGGACAATTTATTTCACCGTATGACTGGACCGATGTGGTGCAGCTCGACTGGAGCAACACGGAACTGCAGGATTACATGCTGGAATCAATGAAATTCTGGGTGGAAAAAGGAGTGGAAGGCTTCCGGGTGGACCATCCGCATAAAACACCCTGTGATTTCTGGGAAAGGGCCCGTGAGGCGCTGGACAAGATCAGGCCGGTATTTATGCTGGCCGAGAACGAGGAACTAACCCGTTTCCTGGAAAAAGCCTTCGACATGAATTATTCCTGGGAACTTCACCACATGATGAATGCCGTGGCACAGCGAAAAGACAGCGTAAGAAGCATCGACCGGTACTTTAAACGGGAACAGGCGGTTTATCCACCCGGTGTGTACCGCATGCGGTTTATTGACAACCATGACGAAAATTCCTGGGCCGGTACCGTTGAAGAACGGCTGGGAGATGCCCATGAAGCCTTTGCCGTATTCATGTTCACCATTCCGGGTATGCCGCTTCTGTATAACGGACAGGAAGCCTGCCTCGACAAGAGGCTGGAATTCTTTACCCGTGATCCCATCGAATGGAAAGAATGTGACAAAACGGAATTTTACCATTCCATGATCATGCTTAAAAAAGAAAACAAAGCCCTTTGGAACGGTACCTGGGGTGGAACCATGGAGCGTATTCGTACCGGCTGCGACAGGAAGGTTTTTGCTTTTACCCGGGAAACAGACAGCAACCGGGTGGTGGTGTTCCTGAACCTTAGCAGGAAGCCCCTGTCGGTTCTGCCTGATCTTTCCGGGCTCTCCGGCGAATACCGGGAAGCATTCACGAACGAACACACCGGTTTCCCCCTGGCCGATTCCCTCCGGCTGGAGGCATGGGATTACCGGGTATTTGTAAATTCCGGCAAGAACAAATAACCATTCTGAACCATGAAAAAAGTCTTCCTGCCCGCCTTTGCCTGTATTATTCTCCTGACCGGTTGTAACGGGCTCCACTCTGACCGGGAAAAGGGGGAAACGGTGGAAAGCGTTCCCTTTGTGTGGGACAATGCCAGCATTTATTTTTTGCTGACCGACCGCTTTTGCAACGCCGACCCTGCGAACGATGTTCATTTTAACCGCACGGCTGAAACCGCCCTGCTTCGGGGTTTTGAAGGAGGTGATTTCCAGGGCATCACGAAAAAAATCCGGGAAGGATATTTTGATTCTCTGGGAGTAAACGTGTTGTGGTTCAGTCCGGTGGTGGAACAGATCCACGGGCTGGTGGATGAAGGAACCGGTCCTACCTATGGTTTTCACGGATACTGGGCCAGAGACTGGACCAGCCTGGAGCCCAATTTCGGCACGGAGAAAGAACTACGGGAACTGGTAAGCACAGCCCACCGGCACGGTATACGGATCCTGATGGATGTGGTACTGAACCATACCGGCCCGGTAACGGAACGGGATCCTTTATGGCCCGGCGACTGGGTACGTACCGGCCCGCCATGCAGGTATGACAGTTTCGGGAGTACCGTGAGCTGTACCCTGGTGGAAAATCTTCCCGATATCAGAACGGAACGTAACGAGGAAACGGAACTGCCCCCTTTCCTTCTGGAGAAATGGGAAAGGGAAGGCCGCCTGGAACGGGAACTGGCCGAACTGGATGCCTTTTTTAAAGAAACCGGATACCCCCGGGCCCCAAAATATTATCTGATCAAATGGATCATCGATCTGATCAGGGATTACGGGGTGGACGGATTCCGCGTGGATACGGCCAAGCATGTGGAAGAATCGGTATGGGCCGAACTCCGGAAACAGGCTGAGAGAGCCTTTTCGCAATGGAAGAAAGAAAATCCCGGAGAGATACCGGAAGGGCAGGATTTTTACCTGCTGGGGGAAGTTTATAACTATGGCATTTCTTCTACCTTCTATTATGATTTCGGCGACAGGCAGGTGAATTATTTTGCCCATGGCTTCAGCAGCCTTATCAATTTCGAGTTCAAACACGATGCTACCCGCGACTATGAGGGAATGTTCTCGAAATATTCCGGTCTGTTGAACGGGGAACTGGAAGAATACGGGGTGGTCAATTATGTGAGTTCCCATGATGACGGGTATCCCTATGACCGATACCGCGAAAAGCCGCTGGAAGCGGGTACCCGACTTCTGTTATGCCCCGGTACGGCCCAGATCTATTACGGAGATGAAACTGCCCGGAGCCTGGATATACCCGGGGCAGAAGGTGACGCCAGCCTTCGCTCGTTTATGAACTGGGAGGCTCTGGAAGCAGGCGGGGGAGAGGGAAAGCCCACGGCCCGGGAGGTGCTGGAACACTGGAGGAAACTGGGAAGGTTCAGGGCCGAACATCCGGCGGTGGGCGCCGGTGTGCACCGGATGATATCGGAGGATCCGTATCTGTTCATCCGTACCTGGCAGGACGAGGGTCATGCCGATACCGTTCTGGTAGGGCTGGATCTTGATCCCGGAAGGCATATCCTGAATGTGGAAGGGATTTTTGAGAACGGGTCCCGGCTTCAGGAATACTATTCGGACAGAGAAGTAATGGTAAACAATGGCAGAGTAAGCATCGACACCGCATCCGGCATCATTCTGCTGGGTAGTTGATATTCATATGATCGTCAGTGTTTTATCATACGAGTGGTCCCCCGGGAATTTTCTCCTTCCACCAGGATGAAATACAGGCCGGGTTTGGCCGGTGCACCATCGCTTGTAGTCCCGTCCCAGACAAAACGGAACAACCCGTTCCCCGCGGAATGGATTTCACGTTGGACAATGATTTTCCCGCTGATATCAAAAATTCGAAACCGGGCGCTTCTGTCATGACCGGCATACCATTCCAGGCTTACAGGCCCCGATGAGGGATTGGGCCAGGCATGAACGGAGCCTTCGGGAACCGAAGGAAAAGGAACATCTTCGGCCGAAACCACAAACCGGGGTCGTGTCAGCTTCCGGTTGGTATACAGGCGGTATTCCCCCGGAGCCAGGGTGATGGGGTTATTGACATCGGTAACTTCCAGGCTGTCGCCGGAAAAATATTCATACCATTTTCCCGTATTCTGAAAAGCCGGATTGACGGTTCCTTCTACCAGATCGAAATTGCCCAGGATCACCACATCCATATCGGGATGGTTCAGGTTGATCCTTTTCCGGGAACCGGCCAGAGAATACTGATAGTCGGAAGTGGAGAAGACTTCATGATCTTTCCGCAAACCGGCCATGAAGCTGAACAGCTGGTAGATCCTGTGCCGGGGATGGTACCAGACATAATCCCAGCGAATGGGCTTCTCGCCTAACCGGCCGTTGTAATCGATGGAATAATCATATCCCAGTTCGCCGAACTGCCAGATCATTTTCGGCCCGGGCAGGCCCAGCAGGAAGACGGTGGCCAGTTCCATTCTGGAAAGGGCGGTTTCCAGGTTGCGGGTGCTGTAACCCGGCAATTCGGCACCGTAAGTGAGCATTTTGTACATCAGGCGTTCTTCGTCATGACTTTCCATGTAGGTGATCAGGTGGGGTACCGTCCATCCTCTTTCCACTGATGAGCCCCAGCTCAGGTCGGAGCTGTAGCCCATAACGGCCTCTGCGTATTCGTAGTTCAGGTTCCCCCACAGCATCATTCCGTATTCGGCCAGTTCTTTCTCTTCCGTATTGTCGGCAAAATGTTCCAGAATGACATAAAAATCCGGGTTCAGACTCCACATATAATCGGCATACATTTTCCAGATGGCCACCCTGGTTTCGTCATATGTGCCCCAGGCAGCCACGTTGCCCAGGGTATTTTTCTGGGTGAATCCTTTGCTCAGGTCGAAACGGTACCCGTCGGCCCGGTAGTTTTCCATCCAGTGTTTCATTACACGCTTTGAAAAGTTACGTGTGTGAACGCTTTCATGATTGAAATCGTATCCAACATTATAGTCATGAGTGGGTACCGGGTTGTACCAGGGGTTTTCAGCAGAAGGCCGTTCGTTGGCTTCGTCCCAGTAAAGCCTGACCATGGGCGATTGCCCGAAGGAATGATTCAGCACCATATCGAGAATCACCGCCATGTTCCTTCCGTGGCACGAATCGATAAAGGCTTTCAGGTCGTCAGCCGGTCCGTAATATTTGTCGGGAGCAAAGTAAAAGGAAGGATTATAACCCCAGCTCAGGTTCCCCTCGAATTCATTTACGGGCATCAGCTCGATGGCATTAACCCCGAGGTTTTCCAGATAGTTCAGGGTGTCGGTAAGGGTTTGCCAGTCGTGGGATTCCAGAAAATCGCGCAGCAGGAGTTCGTAGATCAGCAGGTTCTGCTTACCGGGAAGGGTGTATGTGTCATGGGTCCACATATATTCCTCCCCGCCTGTTTGAAATACGGATACGGGTTCTGTGGTGTATCCTGTGGGATAGGGCCTGAGATCAGGGTAGGTTTCTTTGCTGATGTACGGGTCGTTCCAGGGATCCAGCACTTTTTCGGTGTACGGATCGGCAATGCGCAGTTCCCCGTCCACCAGGTACTGAAAGGCGTACTCCACCCCGGCTTCCATATCCGTCAGGGTGATCCACCAGCGGTTGGTTACGGGGTCCAGGTTCATACGCGAGGTGGAGGAAGGGGTCCAGTTGTTAAAATCCCCGATTACAAACACATGTTCCTTCCCGGGGGCATGCAGCACCAGGTGTACGGTGTGATCGTCCACCGTATTGATCCCGTCAATGGCTCCTTCGGGCAGGGTTTGATAAACCGCATCGCCCAGAATATGGACAAATACGGAATCGACAGCCGATTCCTCAGCCGTTTCGGCCGTTACTTTGATCCGGTAATCGCCCGGATCGGGGAATTGGAACAGATGGGAAAGATCTGTACCGGTAACCGATGTTACCTCCGATCCGTTCAGAAAAAGGGTCATGTCGGCTTCCTCGCTGGCGATGGCTTCCAGGGAAATATTACTGGAAGGTTCGGCAATGGTCAGTTCTTCCGGGGAAGTGATGGAAACGCTCAGGCCTTCGGGATACACCTCGATAAATATATCGGGGCGGGTCTGCTTATCCCCCGCGGCATTCCGGAAAACAAAAGCAAGTTCCTTCACGGTTTCACCTGCCTCCACACCATAATAGGTTCTGATATCGGGAGTGATGACCAGTTCGTACAGGTAATCGCCCAGGTAGTTCAGTTTGGGCTGGGTGGTGTTGTCCCCCCAGGTGCCGATCACATGTTGCCAGCTGGTGCTGCCCTCGATAATCACGCCGGTATGGGCATATAGTTCTCCTGTGTAGTTTTCCAGTTCCCCTCCTTCATCCTGGCTGGTGTTGTAGTATACCCTGACTTCTTCACCGGCAGTGGGGAAGCCGGGGTCGGTGGTGACCATCTGGGCGGAAAGGGTTCCGGTGATACATACCAGCACCGGCAGGAGGAATGGTTTCCTTTTCATCGGCAGCAGGTTGTTTGTTGGTTCGTTATTCCAGTTCCAGGATCAGGGGTGTCTTTGCAGGCAGGGTCAGTGTGCCGGTAAGGGAAAGCGTTTCACCGGTGATCACATTCCTGCCCGAGGTGCAGGACCCGGTTGCTTCAATGAACCTGGAAGTATCCAGCAGGGTTTCTTCCCGGTTTTTATTGAGGATGACCATGATCTTCTGATGGTTGTTGTACCTGAAATACACATACACTCCTTTTTCAGGGGCGAAGTGGGTCAGGTTTCCATGGTGGATCACCTCATTTTCTTTTCTCCAGTTCAGGAGGGTTTTCATGTATTGCTGAAAATCAAGGGCTTCTTTTGACAGGCCCCTGCCGGTGAATGCATGGACCTTGTCGCCGGGCCAACCCCCGGGAAAATCTTTTCTGATGAATTCATGCCGGTCCCCTTCTTCATGGGTCATGAGTATTTCCGTTCCGTACATGATCTGGGGAATGCCCCGCATGGTGAGGATATAAGCCATTCCCAGCTTCATGAGTTCGGTATCCTGACCCACCTGCATGAAAAACCTGGCCATGTCGTGGTTATCGGCAAAGATCACCAGGTTTCCGGGGTCAGGATACACCGCATCGTTGACCATAGCCTCATAGAGTGCCACCAGGCCGGTGTTGAAAGTTTCATCTTCCGTTAATGCCCGGAACAGGGCGTGCTGCAGGGGAAAATCCATAAGGGAAGGCAGGTTTCCGCGATAGCCGTCGTGATTCTTCTTTCCTTTCTGCCAGTAGGAAACTATTACCGGGTTGGTTGACCATTCTTCCCCTACGATATTGAAATGGGGGTATTCCTCCAGAACACTCCGGCACCATTCGGCCATAAAATCCTTGTCGGGATAGGGGTAGGTATCCATCCGGATCCCGCTGAGGCCGGCATACTCAATCCACCAGATGCTGTTCTGTATGAGGTACCGGGCCAGAAAAGGATTTTGCTGGTTAAGGTCGGGCATGGAAGGAACGAACCAGCCGCGGGTCATGTATTCCCGGTCGTAACGGGATGCATAGGGATCCTGCTGTGCCGTGCGGCGGTGGTTGGTGGGGGTATATTCCGGATAGAAATTGATCCAGCTTTTCATGGGGACGTCTTTCATCCACCAGTGTTCTGAACCGCAGTGGTTCAGCACCATGTCCATGATGAGTTTGATGCCTTTTTCCTTTGCTTTCTGTCCCAGGGTACGGTAATCTTCATTGGTCCCGAAACGGGGATCCACGCGGTAGAAATCGGTGATGGCATATCCGTGGTAAGAAGTGCGGGGCTGGTCGTTTTCCAGCAGAGGGTTGGTCCATAGGGCTGTAAATCCCATACCGGCCAGGTAATCCAGGTGGTTCAGAATGCCCCGGATATCGCCCCCGTGCCGGCCCTGGGGATTATTTCTGTCGGATCCTTCCTTCATACCTTCTATATCATCGTTTCCGGGATCCCCGTTGGCAAAGCGATCGGGCATCAGCAGATAGATCACATCGCAGGCACTGAATCCTTCCCTCTGTGCAGAATGTTCTTCTCTTTCCAGTAGGGGATATTCCAGCGTAGCCACGATTTCTCCGTTTTTCCGGAATACCAGGGGTACCCTGCCCGGTTTCACATGCCGGTCGAGCCGCAGGTCGATGAAAAGGTACCGGGGGTTTTCCACACTGGTGACGGCTTCCAGGCTAACTCCTGGATAATCGGCTATTACTTCGGCTCCGGAAATTTGCTGGCCGTAGACCATCAGCTGCAGAGCCGGATTTTTCATTCCGGTCCACCAGAAGGGAGGCTCCACCCTGCTGATCTGTGCCATGACGGCAGGTATCAACAGAAGGGAAGCCAGAAGGAGTGTTATTCTTTTCATTTGAAAAGGGGTGAATTGTGTGATTGGGTCAGAAGGTATAAGGATGTGTCATGTATTGCATTCCCTGAATCACATTCCCCTCGAAATCGAAGAGGGTGTTGCATTCCCAGGCTGAGCCCTGTCCCCACTGGGTTTTCATTTCGGAAGTGATCCAGGCAGGTTCCCAGTAAAAGATCCCTTTTCCTCCCCCGTCAATGATTTCCTGGGTGAGTTTTACCAGATATCGGTATTGTCCCTCGGCAGTGGCGGGATAATCCGGGTCCAGTTTGGCCGTATCGATGATATTGTGGTAATCATCGGCGTATCCGGTGGTCCAGGGGTAAGCTGTTTCCGTAATCATGACATCCCGCCCCAGGGATATTCTGATGTGTTCCGTAAAATTGCTCACGCGTTCGAGCTCTACTTCCGACCATATATAATAATAGGAAAACCCGACCACATCGAAATCATTCAGCCCGGCTTCTTCCAGCCCCTGGAACCATGGGACCACGTTCTCGGGCTGGGCTATGTGTATAATAACCTTCGGGGAAACGGATGCCTCGCTGCCTGCATCCCGTACGGCCTGTATGCCGGCGTTCAGCAGGTAAACAAAATTTTCCTCGTTGCCGTCCCAGCGGTTCCCGGCAGGTAGCAGAAAGCCCGGATTGATCTCATTTCCCACCTGGACGTATTCCGGCATCATGCCCTGTTGTTCCAGGTGTTGCAGAACATTCAGGGTATAATGATATATGCTGTCGTGGAGTATGTCAGGAGAAAGGCCTTCCCAGGCAGCCGGAGGGAGCTGGCGGGAAGGGTCGGCCCAGGTATCGGAATAGTGAAAATCGAGGCAAACCTGCATGCCCTGTTCTTTTGCACGGGCGATGGCCAGGGTCACGTCGTTCAGGTCGTTGTACACTTGTGTCCCCTTTTCCCCGTATATCTCTTTTGTCCATACGGGTGTATGAAACAGCCTGAACCGGGCGACATTGGTCCCGTATTCACGGAAGATCCGGTAGGGATCTTTTATCTTCCCGGAATCTCTGTACGTTCCGTTATGATCAAGGATCTGGTTCACATAGGAAAGATCGGCTCCCATCACCATTTGGTCGGGAGTGTAAAATACGGGTTCTTTCATGTTTTCCGGTTTTTCCTGTTTGCATGAGAGGCAGGCCAGGAACAGGATCGGAATAAAATGCAGAAGAGAGTTTTTCATACCAAGAGAATATAACATAAAATTAACTAACAAGATAAAAAGAGGTTACCCCGTGCGGGGTAACCTCTTTTTATCCTACTCTAAACCGTCAATTCTTCTTGACCGTATAAGTATAAATGGCATCACTCAGGTCCAGTGTAATGGTATAATTTCCTGCCTCGGCAATGGCGATGTTATCGCCACCGTATTCCAGGCTGCCGTCGGCTCCGGTGTCACCCAGGTTAATATCCCATCCGTCGTTGGCCCTGAACTTGATCTCACCGGCCGTGAGATCGACGGTCAGGGTCCACACATCCTCAATGGGATCGTAGGTCATATCGGTGTCGTTATCCCATTGTCCGGGGGTGGCCGAACCGATCAGTCCCCAGTGGGTTTTGGTGTGCGAATAGGTGGCGTCGTTCAGGTTGGCTTTCACCAGGAACACGCCGGCCCCGCCGGTCACCACCTTGATATTGTTGCCGCCCCAGCTTCCGATCTGAAGGGTCCCTGATTCTCCGCCTGGATCGGGATCCCCGATGGTATAATCCTCCTCCCATCCGGCGACCATGGTGAATTTATGGTACACTTCCGCTTCGTTGAAATAGAGGTAGCCTTCGTATTTACCGTCATCTTTCACTGAGAAGATGGTGGTGTGTTCATTGGCGGCATCCCATTCTCCCCATTCGGGGTTCCATTCGTTCTGGTAACTACCCGGTACGTACAGTTTGGGATACACGATGATCTTCTCATAAGGAGTGACGGTTAATGCCAGGGGAGCGGAATACAGGGTATCCAGATCGGGATGGACGGTGGCCATGATCCGGATCTCCACATCTGCAGGCTCTTCGGGTTGCATTCCCATGGCAAGCAATGTACTGTTCATCTTACCGACGGTTACCGCCAGTTCCGTATTGTTCACCTTTCCCAGTTCGCGGGGCTCCTGGAAATTGTTGCCTGCCTCATCCAAATGAATCCGGTAGGTCACGGAGGCCTGGAATCCGTAATTTGCAGGGTTCCAGGTGAATACTGCCAGAGTGTCTTCCTCGTTCTCCTCGAGCAGGACATAGCTGGTTCCCCCGGCCGGGCTGGTGAAGGCGGGATCACCCAGTACGTGGTAAACAGGATGGTCTTCCTCTTCGCAACCCACAGCCAGCACCAGGAGGGCCAGGATGAAAGTATAGAATATATTTTTCATGGTTGTAATGTTTTTGGTGTTGGTTTAATAATCGGGATTTTGCTCCAGATTGGGGTTGGCTCCGATATCGGCTGCCGGAATCGGGAAGAGGTCGTATTTGGCATCCACGGCCGTTCCTTCAGGCACTCCTCCTTTCCAGGGCCAGAGGTAATCGGTATCGCTGAATTTCCCGAACCGGATCAGGTC
>DQWH01000054.1 GCA_011042635.1 Bacteroidota bacterium
ATTCAGCGCCGTAATCAAAGTTGCTGATGTCTACATCCACCGGGTCGGTAATGATGCCGAAATCCCAGAATGGGTTGAGAGCCAGGTAGAAGTTCTGATTAATGAACTGAAAACGAACGAATTTCCACCGGAGTTCCACATTCCCGTAAATAAAACCGTCGCCCACGACCCGGTGGCGCAGAATTCCCCGGATGGTTTTCGATCCCCCAAGTCCCTGCGAGGTGGTGCCTCTCAGGAAGGATGTGATGACCAGCGGCTGGGCGTAAAAGGGGACCCTGCCGTTGCCCAGGGTTTGCTGCCAGGCAATGCGGTAAGCCAGGGAAAGGTCTTTTTTAATCAGGGTAAAATACTGGCGGTGGGTGATGGCGATCTTTGAGTGCCCGAAATCGCCGTTTCCCAGAAAACCGGGAGCGGTCTGGATCACGGCTTCGGTCCACACACCTTTCATCGGATTGGGCTCGTTATCACGGGTATCGTATGAGATGCCGGCTTTCAGGTAATTCACCCATCCTCCGTCTTTTTCATCTTCTCCGATAATATCCCCGTTCACATATTTTTCGTACAGGGTTTCCGCTTCCGGAAGCTCGTATTTTTCCTTGTCCACCACACCGGTCTGGAAATGATAGCTGGCCAGACCGGCCACCCATCGGAGGCTGTTCCCCGACAACCTGCCCTGCAGGTCGGCTTTTACCCGGAACATTTTCCGGTCAAAGGCATAAAACACCCTGGAAACATATTCCGAATTTTCCTCGTCGGTAAAAGCGGGATTATATACTGTTTCATACCCGTTAAACCCGTAGAAATCCATCTTCGGATCGGTAACATAACTCAGGTCGAAGGTCGTGCGGACCCCTTTCAGCAACTGGTCGGAATCATAAAACAAACGGTTAATGCCGCTTCCCCGGGTGAACCTGGAAATTTCCAGGTAAAGGGAATGGTTGTATTTCGGGTACCGGCTGCCGTCGCCGTAATGGTACAGGTTGATCAGTCCTCCGTACTGAAACCCCAGATCCGAGTCAAAGGCAATGGTGGGGAGGGCCCCGAAATTCCAGCCGGTTTTGACTTTTTCTTCCTGACCAAAACTTAGCTGTGTCAGGCAGATGAACATAAGCAAAAGGGAGAATGGTGTTTTCATGGTCGGATGTTGTAGTTAACCGGAATAAATATAGATGAATTTTTCAAATGAAATGATTCTGTTTTTTTCAGGTAATCAAATTCCCTGAAGAATATACCCAATGGCCACGCCCAGATAGTTCCCGACAGCATATCCTACAACACCCACGGTGATCCCCGGTACGATAACATCTTTGTTGTTCAGGGCATTGGCAACGACCGGCACAAAAGGTGGTGAATACAGCAGGGCGGTGGAAGTGATGAGGGTGGTGTCGGCATCGATCCGGAAAATGGCTGAAAGAGCCACGTGCAATATCAGCGTGCCGAAATAGGCAAGCGCCACATACAGGAAAAGATAGAGGAACTCAATGTTGATCATTTCCGACAGATTGGCCATGGCCGACACGGCAAAACAGAACACTACCACGAAGTACATGCCCAGCTGAAAGGTTTTCTGAATATTGTGTATTCTGGGAACCAGCGAGAAAATGATCCCGCCCGTGGTGATTACCAGGATCACGACCACCATCTGGGCGCTTTCGGGCACCAGCAGGCTGAGACCTCCGCCCACGGCAAAAATGAGCAGCGCCAGACCGAATGCTCCCAACAGGGGGATGAAATATTCTTTCGAGAACATGCCGCCGTATTTGTCAATGCCTTCCGCATCCTTCACCACCTGTCCAATGCGTGGTTTGAGCCTCTGGTTGACATGCGGCGGCAGGAAAACATGCAGCACCCGCTGGGCAATGGTCAGCAGAAAAATGAAATAGATGGCTCCCAACACAATGTCGTAGGTATGGGTCAGCAGGTAGGTTTCATTGGTCACCTGCAGGGCGGTACGGATGGATGCCAGGTTGGGTGTTCCGCCGGTATATACCCCGATCAGCATACCCGACACTTTCCAGTTCTCGGGGACATGATTGCCTACCAGATAATATCCCAGAACGATCATTGCCACAATGGAAAACAGGGCAATGATCATGGAAAACAGGGTTTTCCCTGCCACGGTAAAAAAGTTCCGTATTTCGAGTGAGAACAACAGCAGGGGAAAGGCAATGGGAATGCTGAACTGCGACATGGGATCGAGGACTTTTATACTGCCCTCGGGAAGAATTCCCGTATTGCCGATGATCAGTCCCAGTACATAAGCCAGTACTACCGCTCCCAGTTTGTCGAGTATGGGGAAACGGTGGCACAGATACAGCAGAAGGGCCGGAATACCAAGGAATACCAGTACAAGTACCAGAGTGGTTAGCATGACATGTGATTTAGGTTGGTGGCTCAAATATAGAAAAAAGTGGACAAGAGATAAAGTGAAGAGGCGGAGAAGCAGGAAAGGGTAGGAATGCCGTGCTTGGTAAAACGATATTGAATGCTGGTTTCGTACATTGAAAGGTGTTCAGGGAAGACTTGTTTTAGGGCAGGGTAGATTGCCGGTTCTTTTTTCTTTATTAACTTCGGCGCATGATGGAAGAAAAACGGGTATTATTCCGCCATATCAAGCAGTTATTCCCGGTACTGGATCAGGAAATATCCCGGGTGGAGGGGAAAAATATGCGGGAATTGCAGGTGCTGGAGAATGCCTGGCTGGAAATAAGGAACGGGGTGATCCATGATTTCGGTTCCATGAAGGATTGTCCCGTACCCTCCGGCAATATAAAAGTGGTGGAGGCCCATGGCCGCCTGCTAATGCCTGCCTTCTGCGATTCACATACACACATTGTTTATGCCGGAAGCCGGGAAAAAGAGTATGTGGATAAGATCAGGGGATTGTCCTACGAGGAGATTGCCCGGCGCGGAGGCGGAATTCTGAATTCAGCCCTGTTGCTGCAGCAAACACCGGAAGAAGAGCTTTTTGAGCAATCCATGGTACGGGTACATGAGATCATGTCGCTGGGGACCGGCGCGGTGGAGATTAAAAGCGGATACGGGCTTACTCCGGAATCGGAGCTGAAAATGCTGCGGGTGATCCGCCGGATCAGGGAATCGGCGCCCATGACCGTAAAGTCGACTTTCCTGGGAGCCCATTCCATTCCGATGGAATACAGGGGAGATCCCGACAAATATGTGGATTTGGTGGTGAGGGAAATGATCCCGGCCGTGGGCCGGGAGAAGCTGGCCGACCACATTGATGTGTTCTGCGACAGGGGGTTTTTCACTCCGGAGCAGACGGCACGGATTCTGGAAGCCGGAGCGCGGTACGGCATGGTTCCCAAGATACATGCCAACGAACTGGATTATTCGGGGGGCATACAAACCGGTGTGAAGTACGGGGCTTTTTCCGTCGATCACCTGGAGTATACCGGGGAGGAAGAGATACGAACCCTGTTGAAGAGCCGTACCATGCCCACCTTGCTTCCCGGGGCTTCATTCTTCCTGGGCATGCCCTATGCCCCGGCCAGGGAAATGATCGACGCCGGCCTGCCGGTGGCTCTTGCCTCTGATTACAATCCGGGGTCATCTCCTTCCGGTAATATGAAATTGATTATGTCACTGGGTTGTATTCAGATGAAAATGCTTCCCGAAGAGGCCATTTATGCCGTGACCATTAACGGAGCCTGCGCCATGGGGGTGGAGAAGGAGACGGGTTCGATCACCCGGGGGAAAAAGGCAAACCTGATCCTGACCATCCCCGTTCCAGGGTATGAATTTCTGTCCTATGCATACGGCAGCAACCTGGTTGAATCGGTATGGCTCAATGGTCTGAAAATATAACCATAGCAGAAAATAACAACTGAGTTACATGACTGAGAACGAAATTTCTGCCAGAATTATAGGAGCAGCGATTAAGCTTCATAAGACCATTGGCCCGGGACTTCTTGAGTCGGCTTATGAAGCGGCTCTTGCCCATGATTTAAGGGAAAGTGGTTTATTTGTCAGGCAACAGGTGCCGATGCCCTTCATATATAAAGATATAAAACAGGAAATTGGGTACAGGATTGATATTCTTGTAAATGATAAGGTTATTATCGAGATAAAATCTGTTGAAAACCTTGCCCCGGTTCATTTTATGCAGGTACTTACCTATTTGAAATTATCGGAACTGAAACTGGCTCTTTTGATAAATTTTAATACTAAGATCCTGAAAAATGGTATTCACAGGATTGTAAATAATCTGTAGGTACTGTTTCACGCAAAGACCGCAGAGAAAACGCAAAGGTCGCAGAGAAATTTAGAAAAAATAACATATTAAGTAGAAAAATAATTATGAATAAGCACAATTCTATTGCGCTCTCTGCGAAAACTCTGCGTTCTCTGCGTGAACATCCTATGCAGTTTTGGAAAATACATCAGGCTCTTTGGTGAGGTCATTTGTGTCCCTGGTGGTGTCTTTTGTGTTCATTGTGGTTTATAAAAGTATTATATAGATGAAAAAACTTATCGAATGTGTTCCGAATTTCAGTGAAGGCCGGGATATGGGGATCATTGACAGGATCACCGGCGAAATCGAACAGGTGGAAGGTGTAAAGCTCCTGAATGTGGACCCCGGGAAAGCTACCAACCGGACAGTGGTTACGTTTGCCGGGAACCCCGAAGCGGTGGTGGAGGCCGCCTTTCAGGCCATCAAAAGGGCAAAGGAACTTATCGACATGAGCAAGCATCACGGGGAGCACCCGAGAATGGGAGCCACCGATGTTTGTCCGCTGGTGCCCATAGCCAATATCAGCATGGAAGAAACCGTGGAATATGCCCGCAGGCTGGCCGAAAGGGTGGGGAAAGAGCTGAGAATACCCGTATACTGTTACGAGGAAGCTGCTTTTGAGGAAAAACGCCGGAATCTGGCCACCATTCGTGCCGGAGAGTATGAGGGGCTGAATGAAAAGCTGGCCGATCCCGCCTGGAAACCCGATTTCGGTCCGGCTGAATTCCTTCCGCGAAGCGGTGCCACCGTGATCGGAGCCAGGGATTTTCTTGTGGCGTACAATATTAATCTCAACACGACCTCGACACGTCGTGCGAATGCCATTGCTTTTGATGTGCGTGAGAAAGGCCGTGTCAAAAGAGAAGGGGGGTCTCTTACCGGAAAGATCATTCGCGATGAGAAGGGGAATCCCGTGATGATACCGGGTACTCTGAAAGCCGTCAAGGCCATCGGGTGGTATATTGAAGAATACGGCATTGCCCAGATATCGATGAACCTGACCAATATCAGTATTACGCCCATTCATGTGGCCTTTGATGAAGTGTGTAAAAAGGCCGATGCCAGGGGAGTGAGGGTTACCGGTTCGGAGATTGTTGGGCTGGTTCCCCTGAAAGCCATGCTCGATGCCGGAAAGTATTTTTTAAGGAAGCAGCAGCGGTCGCTCGGCCTGCCGGAAAAGGAAATCATCAAAATCGCCGTCAAATCACTCGGGCTGGACGATCTGTATCCTTTCAAGCCGGAGGAAAAAATCATTGAATACGTGCTGAATCCGCCTTCGGGGAAACGTCTGGTGGATATGAGCGTGGAAGATTTTGCCGATGAGACCTCCTCTGAATCGCCCGCCCCGGGAGGTGGTTCCGTATCGGCCTGCATGGGAGCCATGGGGGCTGCCCTGGGTGCCATGGTGGCCAATCTGTCTTCTCACAAGAGGGGATGGGAAGACCGCTGGGAAGAGTTTTCCGAATGGGCTGTGAAGGGAAGGCAGTATCAGGAAAAGCTGATCAGGCTGGTGGATGAAGATACGGCCGCTTTTGACAGTTTGATGGAAGCTTACGGCCTGCCGAAAAAAACCGAAGAGGAGAAGGCGGAACGCGACAGGGCGGTTCAGAACGCCACAAAAAAAGCCATGCAGGTGCCTTTGCAGGTAATGGAAACGGCTCTGGATGCGATGGAAGTATGCCGGGCCATGGCAGAAACCGGGAATCCCAATTCCGTTTCCGACGCCGGGGTAGGGGCTCTGGCTCTCAGGGCCGGTATCCGGGGCGCTTTCCTCAATGTGCGGATCAATGCCTCCGGATGCAAGGATGAGGATTTTGTGAAGGAATGCCTTCAAAAAGGCCGTGAAATTGACAACAGGGCTGAAAATACCGAAAGGGAAATCCTGGCGATAGTGGATAAGAATATGGAAAAATGACCGGCCAACCTGCCTTTTAATAAAACGTAATCATTCTTTAATAAAGTAAAATTTACACTTAAAAAAGTGTAAATAATTTACAAAAATGCTATACTCACCGTAAGGTGCAGCTAAATTATTAATTTTCAGTTTTGTAATTTTCCTCTCTCCTATTTTACCTGCCGATAACCTTTAAGCTGTAACTGCCACAGGCAGGGTTCTTTCATTATGAAACATTTGTTTATATGGAATTTTCCGTTAAATTTGATCTCGTGTACAATTTTCCATAACCTATTACTTAACCTAAAACTCTGATCTATGAAAAGATTTGCCATTCTTTTTGCGCTGCTTGTGTTTACAGGGGGCCAGCTTCTGTATGCACAGGGTACGCGTATTACCGGAACGGTGACCAGTTCGGAAGACGGACTGCCCGTACCGGGGGCTTCTGTCGTTGTGAAGGGAACCACATTCGGTACCATTACGGATTTTGAAGGGGAATATTCCCTGACTGTTCCGGAAGGTACCCAGGTGCTGGTTTTCTCTTTTGTGGGTATGAAAACACAGGAGATCAGCATCGACGGAAGGAATGTGATTGACGTGGTGATGGAGCCCGACGTGTTCGGTCTGGATGAGGTGGTGGTTTCCGGTGTGGCATCGGGAACACCAAGGAAAAAGCTCTCTGTTACCGTTGCTACGGTTAGTGAAGAATCCCTGAAGGAAGTGCCGGCCACATCGGCTGCCAGTGCCCTGCAGGGAAAGATAGCCGGTGTGCGGGTGGTACAGACCACCGGTAATCCCGGTGAAGCAGCTGCCATCCGTTTGCGTGGCGCCACCGTTCTTTACGGAAGCCAGTCGCCTCTGATCATCCTCGATGGGGTGCAGATGGAAGGAACCCTGGCCGATATCAACATTGATGATATCGAATCCATGGAGGTGGTGAAAGGAGCCGCTGCCAGCGCTCTGTACGGTTCACGTGCCGGTAACGGGGTGATCGTAATCACCACCAAAAGAGGCCGCGGACTGGCCGCCGGTGAAACCGAGGTGACCATTCGAAACGAGTACGGTGTGCAGGAACTGGCAAACAAAATGCCGGTAGCCACGCACCATTTCTACAAGCTGAAGGACGACTGGGAATCGGAAAACAGGTATACCAAGTACGCCGGTACCACCATGTACGGCGACCTGACTTCACACACCAATCCCGACAGTATCGGAATATTGTTGTCGGGCGCCCGGATTGAAGATGGCGACCACTATATGGATAATCCTTTTGGTGTGGTGCATGATCATCTGGATGAGTACTATTCACCGGGCGATTTTTATACCAATTATATCTCCATTGCCAACAACGGGGAAAAGACCAACTTCATGGCTTCTTTCGAGAATGCCAAGCAACAGGGGATCATTGTCGGAGTGGGTGGATACAGCCGGCAGAATTTTCGCTTTAACATCGATCACAGGATTGGTGACAAGTTTACCTTTTCCACCAGTAACCTGATCATCAAAAGCAAGGACGACAACGGCGTGCTGAGCTTTTTCGAACTGCTTCAGCTGCAGCCCGATTATGACCTTCACCGGGTTAACCCCAACGGCGATCCCTACTTTTTCAAGGTCGACCAGTTCGGTACAACTTATAACCCCATCTATCAGGCGGTGAATATTGATGATGTATCCGAAAGAAGAAGGATCCTTTCCAGTTTCAAACTGAACTATCAGCCTTTCCACTGGCTGATCCTGGATGCGCAGTATTCTTTTGAACAGCAGATGAACGACCGCCAGTACTACCGGCGGTACGGGACCTACACCCTTTCGTCATGGCCCTATGAATCAAAAGGGTACATGGAAAAATGGTTCGATAAGGAAATGGCCCAGACTCTGCAGTTTACCATCAATCTGCAAGAAACCTTCGGCGACTTTACCGCCAAAGGGAAACTGAGTTATTTGCTGGAAGATGACAAGTGGGAAGGATTCAATTCATATGGAAATGATTTTTCTGTCAGGGGAGTTCCTGATATGAGCGTGCTTGACCAGGAAAAGGTGTTTGCCAATTCCAACACAGGCCAGATCGTGGCAGAGAATATCTTCGCCATTCTGGATGTGGATTATAAAGCCAAATACATTGCTTCCTTCCTTTACCGGTATGACGGGGCATCCCAGTTCGGTGCCGATGTGCGCTGGAATCCCTACTTCAGGGTGTCGGGAGCCTACCGTATCAGCGAGGATGTGACCATTCCCGGTATTCAGGAACTGAAGATCAGGGCAGCTTACGGTACCAGCGGTAACCGGCCTCCCTGGAATGCGCAGTATGAAACCTGGAACATCGTGGGAGGGGCTCCTGTGAAGAACCAGTTGGGGAACTCGGAGCTGAAGCCCAGTACCATTACGGAAACGGAAGTGGCCCTGAATATGGAATTCCTCAGGAAATTCGACCTGGAAGTGGCTTATTCACTTACCGATGCCGAAGACCAGTTCTATCCCGTGCCCCTGCCTGCTTCCGCAGGATATACCACCCAGTGGCAGAATATGGGAACCCTGAGTTCCAAATCGCTGGAAGCCACCCTGGGCGTTCGATGGGTAGAGAACCAGAATTTCCTCTGGACCAGCCATATCAATTTCGACCGTATCCGGACCAAGATCACAGAACTGAATGTACCCCCGTTCACCATGGGTGGCCGTGGAAATGCCGGTGATCCGGGTGTGCTGTATATCCAGGAAGGAACCTACTTCGGAGAGCTCTGGGGACAGATGTTCATCCGCGATATGGACCTTATGGCAGAAATGATTGAATACCTCAGTGATCCCGGGGAAATGTATGCCGATATGACGATTGATGATTTTACCATCAACTCCGACGGGTATGTGATCGAAGCCGGAACTGAAGGAACCGTGTATGAAAAACCCATTCTATACCGTGGGGAAGACGGTTCTCCAAAAGTCGTATCCATTGGGGATGCCAATCCCGATTTCAATATGGGGATTTCCAACACATTCAGCTTCAAAGGATTTACACTCTATACGCTGTTTGACTGGAAGCAGGGTGGTGATGTTTACAGCCAGACCATCCAGTGGATGATGCGGGACAACCGGGCTGCCGAAATGGACCAGTACGGTAAGCCGGAATACGCCAAGAAAGCTTATGACTACTACATCGCCCTGTATAATGTGAATGCCCAGAACAATCACTTTGTGCAGGATGCAACCTATGTAAAGCTGCGTGAGGTTTCCCTGTATTATAACCTCCCGAAGAGTCTCACGTCCAATTTCCTGGGTGGTTTCTTCAAGAGTCTTCGTGTAGGTGTAGTCGGAAGGAATCTGATCACCTGGACCAATTATACCGGCTTCGATCCGGAGGTGAGTACCAGCGAAGGTAATGTGGATCCCACCGTTCAGGGCTGGGACGACTTCAGTTACCCCAATTACCGGACCCTTACCGGGACACTTGAATTCAAGTTTTAACCTCAAAAAACAGCAAACATGAAAAAGTGGATAAAATATATCTTGTTTGTCGGGCTGGTCGCTGCATACAGTTGCGCCGATCTGGACGTGGAAAACCTGAACGAGCCTGACAAAGACAGGGCCATCGGCTCGCCGGATGACCTGGTAGGCCTGGCCAGCGGAACTTTCCGTACGGTATACAACCAGCTGATGGAATATGACGGGCTGGCACTGGGTATGGGGGTTATGGCCGACTGGAATTCCTGTTCCTGGGGGAATGCCGGCATGAATGACCTGTCGCATGAACCGCGGAACAATGCCTTCCAGAATGACCTTACCTATGCCTATTTTCCCATTATCGAGGATCACTGGACGGAGATGTACAAGGCACTCTCTGCGGCCAATGATATTATCAATGCCATTGAAGTGGATGGCCTGGAACTTGGTGACAACGGCGTATTGACCGCTCCTGTACGCGCCTGGTGTTCCTTTATACAGGGTGTTACCCACGGTTATATCGGACTCAGTTTTGACCGGGGGAACATCATCGATGAAACCACCGATCTTACAGCACTTGAGTTCTTTTCTTACGAAGATGTATGTGCGGCCGGCATTGATTACCTGTATGAAACCCTTGACCTGATCGATGCAGCCGGTACTTTTGTGTTGCCTGAAACCTTTGTACGTGGTTATGGCGGAGAGATGGATCAGGATTTCTTTGAGCAGGTGGTCCGCACTTTCCTGGCCAAAATACTGATATCATGGCCGCGTAACGGGACCGAAGCACAGCAGATCGACTGGAACGAAGTGCTGACCGTACTGACCAGTGGTGCGGGAGGACTGGAGACGGATTTCAATCCGGACAATGACGATGTAACCTGGGTCAACAATTACCTGGGATACCAGAGACTTTCGGGATGGGGAAGAGTGGATCACCGAATCATCAACAAGATGGATCCGGATTATTTCTCCCGCTGGCCTGATGAAAGCAACTGGGGAAACATCGGTCTATCTGAGGATCCCGGAGCAGCTGAATCGGATGATGCCAGGCTGGGATCTGATTTCGAGTATCTGCCGGATAATAATTTCCGTGCTGACCGCGGGCATTATCATTTTTCGCATTACAGATTCAAACGTTTTGACGACTGGGGAGTAACGTGGACCGGTTCATCACCCTTCCTTATGTCCTGGGAGGCCAAACTCATTGAAGCCGAAGCACGTTTGAGAACAGGCGACAAAGATGGAGCCATTGCCATACTGAACGATCCCGACGGGCCAAGAAAAGTGCGGGGAGGGCTGGCCGATATCAGTTCGGAAGCTACAAACGATGAAGTGCTGGCAGCTATTATCTACGAAAAGGAAATTGAGTGCTACGACGCCATCATGGGCATCAGCTTTTTCGATATGAGAAGGATGGATATGCTGCAATACGGAACGCTCAATCATTTCCCCGTGCCGAGAACAGAACTGGAACTGGTTGGAGTGCCCGTATATACCATCGGCACCCAGGAGCCTGACGGCTGGGACCGTGCCCTGTATGGATGGGTAGGTCTTGACGGCCAGGTGGTTCCCGTGGGAGGCTGGCCGGGATATCCCGATAAGCCGGCACCCGGGCCGAAACCTTCCTTTGAATAAAGGGTAATGATGAATCCAGTATACATAAAAAACTAAAATATGGAATTATGAAAAGGGCATTTTTCAAATTGATATCACTCGTTGCCCTGGTATTGATGGTCGTATCATGTGAAAAGAATCCCATCGAACAGGCCAATGAAGAATATGATTACAGCAAAATGGTTCCCCGGGTGATGGCTATCAACGGTCCTGCCGAATTTATTGCTTCCGGGCAACAGTATGCCAGGTACACGGCGCCCACCCGGGGCGGGTCAACCTTTGAATGGAGTGTCAGCAAGGTTTCCGCCGAGATCGTGGTCGATCCCGATGATAACGGAAAAACCTATATTGCTGATATCAAATTCGACCAACTGGATGAAGATTCGGTAGCTATTGTCACCGTGGTGGAAACCAATTATTTCGGGACAAAGTCCGATCCTTTCTCAAAAACGGTATCACTCCTCAGATTCTGTCCGCTGGAGATGGATGATTTCACCGGCCTGTACCTGGAGGGAGACGGTGACGGGCAGTTCTGCGATGTGACAGTAACACGGGATCCTGCCGACATGCTGTTCGGACTGGTGTTGGACGGCATTCTGGGCCAGAATTACTGGTGGGGACCTCCGGGCGGCCATCTGGTTATCAAGATCGAAGGATGTAACAATACCCTCTTTTTCGACAAACAGGCAACCGGTATTGTTGATCCTACTTACGGCAAGGTTTATATGGAGCTGGATGGTGGCGTGAAAGGCTGGATCGATCCTGACGATTACTCATTTGGTTACACCGGAAAAGTGACGGTGGCCGCCGGTTCCTTCGGTGCCTATCCGTTCACCTATACCAAGCAGTAAGCAATTATTTTGTGCAACGATGAAAGAAAAGAGGCGGAATACATGGTTCCGCCTCTCTCTTTGTGTATTTTTATGACAGAATGAAACAAAAAAGATATTCTATTTCTGTTCTGGCCGGGATCCTAGTGATTTCCCTCCTCTGGCCCGCCTGTGTTCATTCCGGAGGGAACAGGCAAAAAGTAAGCAGGGAGGATAGTTTGCTGTCGGTTGATCTATGCCTGAAGGGACTGGGATTTGCCCTGAACGGGAAACTGGAAGAGTCGCTGGATGCATACAGCGAGGCCATCCGGATCAACCCGTGGAATGCTACCGCATACGGCGGACGTGGTATGATCAGGCTGGGATTGAGCGATCTGGAAGGAGCGTATCAGGATGCATCCAGAGCCATTGAGCTGGATTCAACCAATGCCGACTGGTACGGAAACCGGGCCTATGTGGAGATGCTGAGGGGGAATTTGCCCGGGGCCCTGAATGACCTCAATAAATCCCTGCAACTGAATCCTTCTTATGGATGGGCCTACACAAAGCGAGGGAATGTGAAGTATATGATGAAAGATATTTCCGGAGCCTGCGAAGACTGGAAAATAGCCATCGGCTATAATGAAACGGAAGCCATGGACTCTGTACACAGGCATTGTTTCTGATGGGTGGTGCTTCCCCGCCACGGTAATAGCAGGGTCATTTTTATCCCTTCCCGAAAAGCCTGCTCACAAAGGAACTGCCGGAAGATTTTTTATTCCGGATCAGGTTTTCCGGATATTCTTCCAGTTTTTTTTGCAGGGATTTCAGCAGGCTCTTTTCCTCCGGTGAGAGGTATGCCTTGATGACGTCTATTGAGTATCCGTTTGATGTGCGAACGGTATGTTCCTTTTTGGGTTCCAGATGTAACAGTAATTCAATATCATCTCCTTCCTCATCCGCAGGGGAAAACAAGAATTCAAAGCCGGAATCGGAAAACTGCCTGATATTCTTCAGCAGAAAACCTTCGTACTCCTTCTCCGGTTCCAGTCCGAACAGCCGGTTTTGACCGGTTGAAATTTGTATAATGGTTTCTTCCAGCCGGTCAGACAATTCATCCAGTTCAACGATCCTGTGTTCTCTTTGCTTATCCGGCTCGATGGCCTGTACTTTTTTTAAAATATCCGCACTTTCCCGATACAGCCCTTCTTCCTGTAGTTCACCTGCCAGATCAAGGTATTTATCCGTATCAGTTTCCCAGGAAATTTCCAGTCCTTCTTTTTTCAGAAATTCAGGGATATAATTGATCCAGCCCATTCGTTGATAGGCATTTATCAGATACATGATCCGGTCCTGATTTCCGTTTTCTCCCTTAAGGACCCGGTGAAAAAAGACAAAAGCTTCAGGGTCTTCCTTATCCCAGGGAGTAATGGGTGCAGGCTCCCGAGCTGATCCCGGCATGTCAGATAATATTTTTTCTTCCTCCCTCCCCGCGAAAAACCGGCTGACAAAATTTAGCAGTGCTTTGTCTCCTGTTCCGGCCAGCAGTTCAAAATAGGTTTTCCTGAATGCGGATCTCGGTACTGCTTCATCTTCCGGGGTCATAAAAAAAAGCGATTCCAGACCTTCCAGGTTCCGGGGAATGATTTTGTCCTCAATGGGCGGGGTACCAATATGGAAATTCAATGGCCATGAATACGTTTTACTGAAGATATCCGGAATATATACAATGTGGGCCGGTATCCCCAGGTCTTGATGAGTACAGTTGAGAGCCAGAACCTGGTTGAACGCCCGTGCAGCAGTTTGCCAGATATCCCTGATATAATCATATTCCTTGGTTATTTTGACCAGTTCCTTTTGTTCTGCCCGGTTGATCTTATTCCGGACTCGCTCGATGAAATACTCGCCAAACAGGCGGTTTTCACCCCAGGTCTGGTGCCGTGTAGTTGAGAAGGCTTCATTAAAGCCCTGAATGCTTTCCGTGAGGGCCCTGACCAGGGCCATCCTCTGATCCAGATGGGTTCCTCCGGAAGAGAATATGATGTTCCGGTTCGGATGGTATTCGGTTTTCACCAGATAACTGAAGAACCTGATGCCATTCGAGTCAAGGCTGATATCCATTATCCTGAAATCATCGAATACCCTGTTCAGTTTGTGGACGATATCCTTCAGCATGGGATAGGCCCGGACTATGCTTTCCGGATCAAGAGCATATCCTTCCAGTTCGTCCAGGAAATACGCGGTCTGGGTATACCTTTCCACGCATTCGAACAGGCCTCCCAGAATGGATTCCTCTTCGGTATTCCCGGCGGTAAAACCGTTTGTCCCCATTTTGTCAAAAAGTATTTCCATAGGGAACCACAGGGTGTTGCCGCTGGTCAGGTCGGTTACTTCCAGCAGGTCAATATTTTCTCCGGGCAGATGGAAATTGAACTTCTCATCTTTGAAATGCCGGAAAATTCCGGGTGATTCGTTCCGGATATAATCCATATAGTCTTCAAACAACATGGATTTCAGCCTGCCGTCGGAGATCCCCGAATCCCTTAATCCGAATTCCATGAGTTTTATTGACAGGCGTTCGAACATTTCCATATACAAGCTTGCCTGGCACTGTTCCATACTCAGGCCTTTCCCGTTGGAAGACTGCAACCGGTATGACGGGAATTTTTTCAGTATGCCGAATTCTTTAGGGAACCGTTCGGCCAGGCCCTGGGGATTGATCTGGAAGTTTCCCGAATAACCTCCCATTTTTTCTTTTCTGTCTTCCCGTATTTCCAGGAATGTTGTGAAATGTTCAAAGTGCAACCTGCGGAATATTTCCGTGCACTTCTGTACCGTTTGTGCGGGTGGAATTTCTTTGATGGCGTCCTGGTTATAAAAGCTCATGCTGAACAGTTTCTTTAAAATTAAGTTCTTTTCATTTATCAAACAATAGAAACAAGGTTGCATGCTTGCCGCTGGAATGGATTGCCTGTTCAACATTCTCCTTTTACGGGCTCCTGGCGCAACCACCGGGCATATTTTCCAGATCAGAATTGGTTATAAAACATTTCATGAGTAAATTGCAGCGTTTTTTCACGGAATGCCCGGAACACATAATTTCCGTGCTTTCTCCAAAACAAATTGTATGATGGAAATATATCGCCTGACCCACCTGCTTGAGCTGGAAGCTGAGTCGATTTATGTGATTCGCGAGGTGGCGGCACAGTTTGAGAGGCCTGTCCTGCTTTTTTCCGGAGGAAAGGATTCGATCGTGATGTATCACCTGGCCCGGAAAGCTTTCTGGCCGGCCCTGGTGCCTTTCCCGCTGTTACACATCGATACCGGTCATAATTTCCCCGAAACCCTGCAGTTCAGGGATGAACTGATGGAAAAAACAGGGGGGAAATGCATTGTACGGTACGTACAGGATACCATCGATGCAGGAAAGGTGGTGGAGGAAACCGGGTACAATGCCAGCCGGAACGTATTGCAAACGGTAACCCTGCTGGATGCCATCGAAGAATTCAAATTCGATGCGGCCATGGGTGGTGGACGACGGGATGAGGAAAAAGCCCGGGCCAAGGAAAGATTTTTTTCCCACCGGGATGAATTCGGGCAGTGGGATCCCAAAAACCAGCGTCCCGAGCTCTGGAATGTTTTCAACGGAAAAAAGCGCATGGGTGAGCATTTCCGGGTATTCCCCCTGAGTAACTGGACAGAGATGGATGTGTGGCAGTATATCCTGATGGAAAACATTGAGATACCCAGTCTTTATTTTACTCATAAAAGGGAAGTCTTTAACAGGGACGGAGTGTGGCTGGCCGTTGCCGCTTTTATGAAAATGAAACCCGATGAGAAAGCCGAAGTGCGGGATGTGCGTTGCCGGACAATAGGCGATATAACCTGTACGGGCCTTACCCTTTCCAGGGCCAACAGTGTGAAAGATATAATTCTGGAAGTGGCTGCTACACGTACCACGGAACGCGGAGGCCGGTACGACGACAAACGCTCGGAAGCGGCTATGGAAGACAGAAAGAAGGAGGGGTATTTTTAGAATAGGGATGCAGTGGTCATGCGGTAGGGATGCAGTGGTCATGCAGTTGTTATGCGGTAGGGATGCAGTGGTCATGCAGTGGTCATGCAGTTGTTATGCGGTTGTTATGCGGTTGTTATGCGGTTGTTATGCAGTTGTTATGCGGTTGTTATGCGGTAGGGGGTATTGTCGGTATTGTCCTAAAAAGTGTGTCAAATTAGGATTAAGTATTATTTTTTAATCTTTGACACATGAAAGGGGAATGAAATGAATTTTTATACTTGAAGATATGGATTTATATCAACTGCTGAAACCAGGATCCTGATTGTCAGTGGAATAATTTTACCAAATCAAATACTGATAATCTTTTTTGTTTAATGAAAGAAACCGAATCAGGTGAGAAATACATGAAACACAATTTTGACAATTACTGCATACCATCGCATGAACGTAATCTCATCCAGATCGAGCGATCAACATTAATTGCATTTACATAATATGGACAACGACAGCAACGGTTATTTAAACATGGAACTTCTCCGCTTCACTACGGCGGGGAGTGTGGATGACGGGAAAAGTACCCTGATTGGCAGACTGCTGTATGACAGCAAGGCCATTTTTGAAGATCAGATGGAAGCTATTGAAAGAGCCAGCTTCGGGACAGGAGCCGAGGAAGTAAACCTGGCGCTCCTGACCGATGGCCTGCGGGCCGAACGGGAGCAGGGTATTACCATTGATGTGGCATACCGGTATTTTGCCACCCCGAAGCGTAAATTCATTATTGCCGATACACCCGGACATGTTCAGTATACCCGTAACATGGTGACCGGGGCTTCCACAGCCAATCTGGCCATTATCCTGGTGGATGCCCGAAACGGAATCCTCGAGCAAACCATCCGGCATGCTTATATCGCCTCCCTGTTACAGATACCCCATGTGGTGATCTGCGTAAACAAAATGGACCTGGTGGATTTCAGCAAGGAAGTGTTCCGGACCATATGCAAGGATTTTACAGCCATGTCTTCCCGGCTCGATATTCACGATGTGCGGTTTGTTCCCATTTCAGCCAAGCTGGGGGACAATGTGGTGGAGCGGTCAGAGCATACTCCCTGGTATTCCGGTCCGACACTGATGCATCTTCTTGAAAACGTATATATTGCAAATGATTACAATCACCATGATATCCGGTTTCCTGTTCAGTATGTGATCAGGCCTCAAAGCAACGATTTTCCGGATTACCGGAGCTATGCGGGGCGCATTGCGGCCGGGGTGCTTAAATCGGGAGAGAGGGTAAGGGTGCTACCATCGAATATACCCACCGTCATCGAATCGATCGATACCATGGGGAAAAGCCTCGATGCGGCCTATGCTCCCCAATCGGTGGCCCTCCGGCTGAAGGACGATATTGACATCAGCCGGGGCGATATGATTGTGGGAGAGAACAATCCCCCCAGGGTAGGTCAGGACATTGAAATGATGATCTGCTGGCTGAACGAAAAACCCATGGTGCTGAACGGGAAATATATTCTGAGGCATACTACCAAAGAGGCACGGTGTGTGGTAAAGGAGGTGCAATTCAAGGTGAATATCAATACCCTGGAGAAGGATATGGAGGACAAACATATCGGGTTGAACGATATTGGCCGGGTCAGGATACGAACCACTCAGCCCCTGTTCTACGATTCATACCGTACCAACCGTATTACCGGCAGTGTGATTTTGATTGACGAAGGAACCTTTGTTACCGTGTGTGCCGGAATGATCGTTTGATGTTGTAGTGCCGGATTTTATGACTTCCTGCCGGCTCCAAAAGGATAAGTTTCCAGCATTTTCAGGGCATCTTCTATGATCAGCCTGTGATCGAAAGCAAGCTCGGGGAGGTTTTTCACATTGAACCACCGGGCTGCTTCTGCATCCGAGCCTGCAGATTCTTTTGCCGATCCAGGTTCGTTCTCGGCCAGAAATGCCGCAGAAATGGTCCTTCCCCTGGGGTCACGGTCGGGTTGATCATACACTCCGATCAGCTGCAGCCGGTCTGTCCGGATGCCGGTTTCTTCTTCCAGTTCCCTTCGGGCCGTGGTTTCCAGGGTTTCGTCCATTTCCATAAATCCTCCGGGAAGAGCCCACATACCACGGAAAGGTGGCTTCCCCCGCCTGATGAGGAGTACTTCAGTATTCTCAGGTGAGCGGCGGAAAACCACACAATCGGCAGTAACAGAAGGCATGGGATAGGGGTAAGTGTATGCCATGATCAGCGGAACAACCTGTTCTTTTTTCTTTTTTTCTTTTTCCGTTCTGCTGAACGGCGCAACAGAATGAAAACCACGCCCAGGATGATGATCAGCAGAAGAACTTTCAGAAAACGGCTGTATTCATACATAACATGAGTTTTTCTACAGGATTCTTTTGATCAGCCTGAGAAAATGGGAATATTTCCCATTTTCGGCATCGTAAATTCCTTCCTGGTCGAGTTTATCTTCCCGTACCATGCCCGATGCATGAATGATGGTCCCTTTTCCGGTGATAATCCCCACATGGTTTACCTGTCCTTCCGGAGGTCCCAGGAAAGCCAGATCACCGGCACGGGCTTCCTGTATAAAAGAGATAGTGCGGCCAGTTCCCGCCTGGTCTTTTGCATCCCTGGGCAGAAAAACTCCATGGATGGAAAAGATGATCTGAACCAGCCCCGAACAATCCATTCCGAAGGGGGATTTCCCTCCCCACAGATAAGGACTTCCGATAAACCTCCGGGCAACTGAACATACTGAGATAACCCTGTCTGTTTCTTCAGTGCGGGGGAGGCTGCCTTCCCAGTTGTACTGCCGGTCTCCGCAATGAAAAGAACGGTTTTCCCGGTTGGGCCGGTAGATGATGCTGCCTGGAGGCAGGCAGTATCCGGTTGTACCGCTGTGTTGTTTTACGGGCAGGAACCATGGAAGGACATATGGATCAGTCAGATCAGGAGTTCTGTCAAAGGACCGGATCATTTTTCTGTCGGCCCACCCTTCATGCCCGTCATCGGCTATTCGTATCCTGGCCCAGCTGTTCAGGGTTTCAAGGATAAAAATTTTCTGTCCGAAAAGCGCCTGGGTAACCATCTCGCTTTTATCAGATGGCATTTTTCTGACAGGCACCAGCGTGGTGACGGGTAGTCCTTCAGTCATGCGAAACCGGCTTCTTGTTCTCTTTCCGTAAAGATAGCGAAAATCCGGGAAAATCCGGATGCCGGAATGTTTGCGGGGGAAATCTGCCGGTACCGTTTTGTATTTCATGAGGATAAAAGGAGGTGACGGATAAAATCACTAACTTTGCAGGGTTTCGAAACCAACCGGTTCCCATGAAAAGGCTTTATCGATTTCTGCTCAGTCATTCATCGTTGATCTTCAAAGGATTTTTGTTTCTGGTCAGCGTGGTGATTGTGGTTTATTTTTTTCCGAGGGAAGGAAAATTCCGATATGAATTCCAGAAAGGGAAACCCTGGATGCATGATGTGCTGATAGCTCCTTACGACTTTCCCATATACAAATCGGAAGCCAGACTGGCTGCAGAAAAAGACAGTATTCTGAAGGATTTCAGACCTTATTTTGTTTTCGACAGCACCATTATGTCGGTCCAGCTTCCCCGCTTTAATGATCATTTCGACGAGGTATGGGGACAGTTTGTGGCTGAAACATACGGGGTGGAAGATACCTTCTCCCTGCCTGCATACTCTTCCCTGCTCAGGGAAATAAACAGTAAACGGACAGAATACCGTGAAAAGGGCAAGTTTTGGCTCGAATACGTTTATTCAAAAGGCATTGTCAGTGTTCCGGAAGTATTCAACCGGGTGAATAATCCAGAGGACATGATTGTGGTGATGAAAGGGAAGGTGGCGGAGAATGTGGATTACAAGCAGGTATTCACGCAGAAAGAGGCATATGAATACATTATTGAGCAGGTCAGGGAATTATACGGGGAAGAAGGAGAGCAGGAAGAAGCCTTCAGGTTTTTTCTGGACCTGGACCTCGACCAGTTCATTGAACCGAATCTGTCGTATGATGATGTCACCACCAACCGGGTGATGCAAAGCATGATTGAGAATATATCCCTGACTGAGGGTATGGTTCAGCAGGGTGTGCGTATCATTTCCCGGGGAGAACTGGTGGGGGATTACGAATACCGCGTGCTGGAGTCGCTCAAAATAGAGTACGAAAAGAGAATTGGGGCCATGGCCAACCGGTTTATGATCCTGGCCGGGCAGTTTCTGCTAGTATTTGTGGCCTTTGCTGTAATATTTCTTTTTCTGCTGAATTTCAGGAAAGAAATCCTGCAGAATTATCTCAAGATATCCTTTATCCTTTTCCTGGTGGTGCTTTTTGTGGTTATCAGTGCTTTGAGTCTGAAATACACCCGCATCAGCATATATATCATTCCGCTGACCATCCTGCCCATTATGATCCGTACTTTCTACGATGCGCGGCTGGCTCTTTTCATACACCTGGTTACCACTCTTGTTATCGGATTTCTGGCCCCCAATGCTTTTGAATTCGTATTTCTCAGTATCATGGCGGGGATTGTCGCCATTTTTTCCCTTACGAATACCTACCGGAGAGGGAAACTGTTCCTTTCAGCCCTGCTGATCATCCTTACCTATATACTGGTATACTCGGGTATCGGGATTATTCATGAGGGAGATATCCGGCAGATTGAAGGGATCAATTATCTGTGGTTTGCAGGGAACGGCGGATTGATCCTGCTGACCTACCCTCTGATCTATCTGTTCGAGAAAGTGTTTGGATTTCTTTCCGATGCCACCCTGATAGAACTGTCCGACACAAACCAGCCCCTGTTGCGTAAACTGGCCGAGAAAGCTCCCGGGTCATTTCAGCATTCGCTGCAGGTGGCCAACCTGGCCGAGGCGGCTGCTACCAAAATAGGGGCCAATACCCTTCTGGTACGTGCCGGCGCCCTGTACCATGATATCGGGAAAATGGAGTCACCCATTTATTTTATCGAAAACCAGAATAACGGGGTAAATCCCCATGATAACATGGAATTTGAAGAAAGCGCCCGGGTGATCATCGGGCATGTACAAAAAGGCGTGGAAATTGCCCGGAAACATAATCTTCCCGTCCAGCTGATCGATTTTATCCGGACACATCACGGAACCACAAAAGTTCAATATTTCTACCGTTCTTATATCAGGAAGTATCCTGAAAACATGGTGGAAACCAACAAGTTTTCCTATCCTGGGCCCAAACCCTTTTCACGTGAGATGGCCATCCTCATGATGGCCGATTCGGTGGAAGCCGCATCCCGCAGTATGAAAGATGTAACCAGGGAAAGTCTGCATAATCTGGTGGACCAGATTCTGGATTACCAGGTCAATGAAGGTCAGTTTGACAATGCCGATATTACTTTCCGGGATATTCGTATCATCAGGGAAATACTCAAGGAAAGACTGGCCAATATTTATCACGCCCGGATTGAATATCCCAACGACTGATGCCGGATGTGCCATGCGATGGTTATGCATTTCGCATACCGGCGCCCCCTTTTCATGCGGGCGGATCAGCAGCGGATAAATGCATGCTGTTGATCTGTTGGCTGATCAGAACCTCATATCGATCACTTCCACATCCGGGTGTTTGGCCGGATCGAAAACAAAAAAGGAATCGGGAACATCGGTACTTTCCAGTGATTTGATCCTGAGAAGGTGATGGATCCCGTCCTTGCCGTAATAATGGGCTGTGGAGATATGGTAGGAGGAAGGATCGACCGTGATGCGGATCCGTGAGTATTCCCTGTTCAGTTCCATGGGAACCAGGTCGATAATGTCATGGCCGGTTTCCGGATCTGTACCCAGGTAAAGGTATTTGTATTCTTTGTCATATCCTGAAAACAACCGGGCCGGGTTGCTGAAGAAAAAGCTTTCGTCCGGGTCGGGTTCGGTAACGGAAACCTCCTTTACATCGGGCAGATAACTCCACAGGGTTTTCCCGTCGAAGTACGATTCGGTATCGAGGAAATTCAGGAGGTATTTTTCCTTTTTTACATATAATTCTCCTTCACGGGTTTCTTCTGTTCCGCTTTGTTTGTCGGTAGTGATGACCGAAAAACGGACGTGTATGGTTCCGTACTGTTCCGTTTTTTCACCCATCCGGTCGAGGATCGCTTTGGCCTGTGGATCCTGCTGGGCGGCCAAAGGAAAAAGGAACAGTGCCGTTCCCGCAGTAATAAGGATCGATTTCAGCATGTATAATGGTTTATGGCTGAAGATTATTTTTCAAAAACTGTTCCAAACTGAATTCGTCGGGTATCAGAACCCTTCGGGCTTTGGAACCTTCGAAGGGACCCACCACGCCGGCCGATTCCAGTTGATCGATGATCCTTCCCGCCCGGTTGTAACCAATGGACAATTTGCGCTGGATCAGAGAAGTGGATCCCTGCTGGTGAATCACTACCATGCGGGCGGCCTCTTCGAATAACGGATCACGTTTTTCCGGATCGCCTGCATCATAATCGTTATCGCCCGGTGAAGCATCTTCATATTCGGGAAGCAGAAAGGCCGAAAGATACCCCTGCTGTGAGCCGATAAAGTCGGTGATGCGGTCGATTTCCGGGGTGTCGATGTAGGCGCACTGCAGCCTGATGAGATCGCTTCCGAACGAAAGCAACATGTCTCCCCTTCCCACCAGCTGGTTGGCCCCCGGACTGTCTAGAATGGTCCGGGAATCGATCATGGACATTACCCGGAAGGCGATCCGGGCGGGGAAGTTGGCCTTGATCACCCCGGTGATGATGTTGGTTGTGGGCCGCTGGGTGGCAATAATCAGGTGTATACCAATGGCCCGGGCCAGCTGGGCCAGCCGGGTAAGGGGTGTCTCCACCTCCCTGCCGGCGGTCATAATCAGGTCGGCAAATTCGTCGATCACCAGCACCAGGTAGGGCAGGAACCGGTGGCCTTTTTCCGGGTTCAGTTTTCTGTCGGTGAATTTTTTGTTGTATTCCTTGATATTCCTCACCTGTGCCTTTTTCAGCAGGGAGTAGCGCTGATCCATTTCTGCGCACAGGGAATTCAGGGTATGGATAACCGACTGGGTATCGGTAATAATGGGTTCTTCCGATTCGGGCAGTTTGGCAATGAAATGTTTATCGAGACGGGAATAAAGGGTCAGCTCCACTTTTTTCGGGTCGATGAAGACAAACTTGAGCTGACTGGGGTGCATTTTGTACAGAAGGCTGGTAATGATCACATTGAGTCCCACTGATTTTCCCTGGCCGGTTGCTCCGGCAACCAGAATATGCGGCATGCGGGTCAGGTCAATGACAAATGTCTCGTTCGATATGGTTTTTCCCAGAGCAACGGGAAGATCGTACCCCGATTCCTGGAATTTCCGGGAAAGGATCATGGATTTCATCGAAACGAGTTCGGGTTTCTGATTGGGCACTTCAATTCCGATGGTTCCTCTTCCCGGGATGGGAGCAATGATCCTGATACCCAGGGCTGCCAGGTTCAGGGCGATATCGTCTTCCAGATTCTTGATGCGCGAGATTCTGACACCGGGAGCCGGTACAATTTCGTACAGGGTAACCGTGGGACCTATAGTGGCCTTGATCTTGTCAATCTGGATCTTATAGTTGGCCAGGGTTTCTACAATTTTATTCTTATTGTGGATCAACTCTTCCTCGGTTACCTCGGAATTGCCCGAGCGGTGATCGTCCAGCAGGTTAAGCGGGGGGATCTGATATCGGGAAAGGTCCAGGGTAGGGTCGAATGTATCCTGAAGGCGGGCATCGTATTCCCCGTTATCGTCACTTTCCGCAGCAGATTTCTCAATGGTCATTTCCACATCCGGCTCTTCCTGCAGGCCTTCCTTTTCCCGGGTCAGGATATCCGGATTGCTTTCGCGAAAAGTATCTTCTGTTTCTCTATCTTCGTCTTCTTCGCCCGTTTTCGAATGTATTTCGAATGAACCGACCGGTTCATCCGGTTTTTCTTCATAATTCACCGTTTCCGCTTCAGCCGGCTTTTTGTGGAAACATCTGTATATTTTTCGTGCCGACCCCGGAACAGAAAAGAGCACAAAGGCAAGAAATGCCACGAATAACAGGAAGGCCGTACCGGCTTTCCCGATAAATGCATTCAGCCATTCGGAAACAAAATATCCGTGGTTTCCACCGGGTCCGCCGCCCAGCCATCCCGATCCCGTTCCGAACAGGTAGCCCAGCAACAGGGAAAACAAAATGGTGGAAACCAGCAAAACCCTGAAAGATTTCCCCAGGGGAGCCAGTTTCAGGTTCATGAAACGCATACCCAGGATCAGCAGCATCAGGGGAAAAGTGAAGGATGCCAGCCCGAACCAGTGATGGATGAATTTATTGGACAGAAAAGCCCCTGCCTTGCCCGACCAGTTTTCCACCGTGACGTCCGCTCCTGAGAATATATCCAGCCACTGGAAGCTCTGGTCGGCTTTCCATGTAAACAGGTAAGAGATCATTGCCAGAAAAAGGTACAGAGAAAGGAGTATCAGAAATGTACCGCACACGAGCTTGAAGCGCTCATCTTTCAGGAAGGATTTTCTTTCCCTCTGTTTTCCTTTCTTTCTACTGTTTCCACTTTTCCGGGTCATGGATAATATTGGATTATTGAGTGATCTCTGGATCGGTTCCGTGCAAAGTTAATAAAAGAAAGTTTGACCCAATGACAGGAATTTGAAAAAGGTTCGGGAGGTGTAAAAATGCGAATAAGCAGGAAATTCAGTTCAACAAATTCTGTACGATCTGTTCCATATCGTTTTTACTTATCCTCTGGTATTCCGCAGGAATGCTGAATTCTTTTTCGTGTATTTTCTTTTCCACCACGTTGTATGCCGACATACGCATTCGCAGGTTGTGCAGCCATATTTCAAACTCCATCAGTACTCCATCAATCTCATGGAAGGGATTGGTCAGATTGGGTTGATTAACCTGAATCTCATCCGTGTAGTAAACCACAAAAGCGGGAGCGTTCCTTTCGGGGAAGCGAATATTGGCTTTTTTGCATGTTAATCCGCAGATATCTTTGGTTTCTTCCGTGAATTCCACCACCATACCCTCCATGGTATCGAAATAACAGGGCTGTTCATGCGGGGTTCCCAGATAGTAGTATTTTTTATCGAGCACTTTCAGCATGGTGGTATTGGTGGCCTTTTGCAGATCGGATATATTGATAAGCTCAAAAAAACCGAAAAATCCCTGTATCTCGTTCCTGGAAAAATGCTTCCGGAATTTCATGGTCATCTTGCCGGGCATGTAGTCGGTGAGAATATTGTCCGTCATATTCTCAAGATAGATAATCTCATATTCCACAATGCCTTCGCGGATTTTGTCTCCCGGCAGAAGACGTGCGCACGATTCCAGCAGAAACGAGCACAAAAGTACTGTCAGAATGATCTGGCTGGTTCTGAGCATAACCTGGATAACAAGTTCTTACATTTGGTACAGATGATAAAAATAGAAAATAATTTAATTGACCGGGAGTTTCAGCAGAAAAATCAGTGGAAGAATGTGAACAACAGGATGGCATAGACAGTAAGGTATTCTTTAACATATATTTCCTGTACCACGGTTAAGAGAAAAATGTTGTAGATTTGTATTCCCTAAGAAATAACGTTTTGTTTATGAGCAAATTAGCGGTAATTGCCCTGGGGGGAAATGCCCTGTTACGTGATAATCAGGCCGGGACCATTGAGGAACAGGAACAGAATACTACCGATACCCTTGAAAACCTGGTGTTTTTATTGCGTGAAGGGTATAACCTCGTGCTTTCACACGGAAACGGGCCCCAGGTAGGGAATATCCTGATGCGGAACGATGCCGGTGAGCAGTTGTATGGCATTGCCCAGATGCCCATTGATATCTGTGTGGCTGATTCCCAGGGGGGTATTGGCTACATGATCGAGCGGATATTTAGAAATGTGCTGAAAAATCATGGGATAAAAAAAAATATCATAACCCTGGTAACCCAGGTGGTGGTTGACAAAAATGATCCGGCTTTTGAGAATCCCACCAAAAGGATCGGAAAGATTTATACCAGAGAAGAGGCCGATGACCTGCATGCCCGGAAGGGATGGATATTTAAAGAAGAAAAAAAAGGTACTACCGGGTGGCGTCGGGTGGTGCCTTCACCCAGGCCTATTGAGATCATGAATGTGGATATCATCCGCGAGCTTGCCCTGCGGGGAAACATCGTCATAGCGGCAGGAGGTGGTGGAGTGCCCGTATATTATGATGAGGAAAGGAACGTACGACCGGCGGAAGTGGTGATCGACAAAGACCTGGCTTCCTCCCTGATGGCAGCTCGTATCGGGGCTGATGAATTCTACATATTGACCGATGTTTCCTACGTGTATATAAATTATAAAAAGCCCAACCAGGAAGTGAAAGAATTTCTGAATTATGCCGATACGTTGAAGTACTTGGAGGAAGGGCAGTTCGGTGAGGGAAGTATGGCTCCCAAGATCCGTGCATGCCTGCAGTTTCTGGAAAAAGGCGGAAAAAAAAGCGTGATTACTGAGGCTTTCAAACTGGAAGACAAAAAATACGGAACCAAGATCACCATGGAGTACGAGGACTGACGAACCGTTCACAGATACTTACTGTTTTTCGGGTAAGAATGAAAAGTATTTACTGCAATTACATTATTTTTGTCTTCCTGAATGAACCCTTTAAAATGAATCATTATGCCATTTAATCTGAAAAACCGACATTTTCTGAAACTTCTCGATTATACGCCTGCCGAGATTCGCTTTTTGCTCGATCTGGCCGTCGACCTGAAAAAGGCCAAATATGCAGGAACCGAACAACCCCGCCTGGTAGGGAAAAACATTGCCCTGATTTTTGAGAAGACCTCTACCCGTACCCGCTGTGCTTTCGAAGTGGCGGCATTTGACCAGGGGGCTCATGTGACCTATCTGGGCCCGTCGGGGACGCAGATCGGACATAAGGAATCGATGAAAGATACCGCCAGGGTGCTGGGGCGTATGTATGACGGGATTGAATACCGGGGTTTCGGACAGGATATCGTGGAAGAACTGGCCCGGTATGCTGGCGTGCCGGTATGGAACGGACTGACCAACGAATTCCATCCCACCCAGGTGCTGGCTGATTTTATGACCATGCTGGAATTTTCCGATAAACCGCTGAACCGGATCAAATTCTGTTACCTGGGAGATGCCAGGAATAATATGGGCAATTCCCTGATGGTGGGTGCCGCCAAAATGGGGATGGACTTCAGGGCGGCAGCTCCCGCCGGAGTACAGCCGGGCAGTGAGCTGGTAAAAAAATGCCGGGCCATTGCAGAAGAAACCGGTGCCCGGCTCACTATTACCGACAATGTGGCCGAGGCCGTGAAAGATTGTGATTTTCTGTATACCGACGTGTGGGTTTCCATGGGTGAACCCGAATCAGTATGGGAAGAACGGATCAAATTGTTACGTCCCTACCAGGTGAATAGAAAAACCCTGGAATTGACGGGTAATCATCAGGTAAAGTTTCTACACTGTCTGCCTGCTTTTCATAATCGCGAAACCCGGGTGGGAGAAGAGATTTATCAGAAGTTCGGCCTGGAATCCATGGAAGTGACAGAAGATGTGTTTGAATCGGAAGCTTCCGTCGTATTCGATCAGGCCGAAAACAGGGTACATACCATCAAGGCCGTGATAGTGGCTACCCTGGGGAGTTAACCCCCGGATATCTGATTTTCTGGTTGGTGACAGACTGACCGATGGAACGTTGCATCTGACCTGCCATTTGCCTGGCCGGATGCTTTTTCATTCGTACCTTAAGGCATCGGCTGGGTTTGTGCGGCTGGCCCGGTAGGCATGGTAGCTAACCGTAAGCCAGGCCACTGAAAAGCAGATCAGGGAGGCAACAGCCATGATCCACCATCCCACTTCTATACGGTAGGCAAAGTTCCGGAGCCATTTGTCCATCAGGAACCAGGATGCCGGAAGTCCGACGATCAGGGCAATGCCCACCAGGATAGTGAAATCGCGGGAGAGAAGGACGACAATATTCCGCGGGGCGGCACCCAGAGCTTTCCTGATGCCGAATTCCCGCGTTCTTCTTTCTGCCATAAAAAAGGACAGACCAAAAATCCCCATGGAAGCCACCAGAATGGCTACCACAGAGAAATATTTCAGTAACTGTCCCATTCGTAACTGGCTGCGGTATTGTGCTTCCAGATCCTGGTCCACGAAGTGGTATTCGAAAGGATAACCCGGAATGCTTTCTTCCCATAATTCCTCCAGTTCTTTCATGATGTTTTCCAGATTCCCCGGCCGGACCCTTACTACCATATACCGGTGAAACTGGCTGGCTCCCAGTCCCAGAGCAAGAGGTTCAATGGCCGAGTTTACCGGCTGGTAATGGAAATCCTTCATCACCCCGATGATGGTTCCGTCAACGCCCATGAAATGAAAGGGATGACCGATCACCGGTTCCTTCAGCTCCATAATTTTCAGCAACTCTTCATTGATCATGAAATTTCCGGTATACAGTGAGTCGTTCATGTAATCGGAAGGATATTCCCTCGAAAAACTTCTTCCTTCCAGGACTTCAATCTGCATGGTTTCGATAAAGTCATAATCCACCACATTCATGCTGATCAGGAGACGAAAATCTTCCGGTTTTCCCGGCCAGCTTACCCCGCTGGAATTGCTTCCGATCCGGTAGGGCGGGTGCCACGAGGCGGAAACCCCCATCACATTCGGACTCCTTAGGAAATTTTCCTTGATCCTTTCGTAAGCGGGTTTAATGTCTCCCCTTAAACCCAGGTAGAAAAGATTTTCCTGGTTGTAGCCCAGGTCCTTGCTTTTCATGAAGTTCAACTGGTTGTATACCACCATGGTACCAACAATCAGCAGGGAGGAAAGGGCGAACTGAACAACCACCAGAATTTTCCTCAGGGTGCCGCGTTTCATTCCGCCGAAACTTTCTCCTTTAAGGACCTGTACCGGTTTAAACGACGACATCATGAGGGCAGGATAGGTGCCTGCCAGGATGCCGGCAATGACGGTAATGGCCAGCATTCCCAGCAAAAAATCCGGCTGGTACAGTACCTTCAACTGAATTTCCTTGCCTGCCAGCTGATTGAATACATTGAGCAGGGAAGCCATGATGATCCAGGCAAGAATCAATGAAACAAGGGACATGATAAGGGCTTCCCCGAAGAATTGCGCCATCAGACTGACTTTTCTTCCTCCCAGCACCTTGCGTATTCCTGCTTCCCTGGACCGGATGGTAGCCCGCGCCGTTGAAAGATTCATGAAGTTGATACAGGCGATGACCAGGACAAAAGCTGCAATGAGCGAAAAAATATAGACATATTGTATTCCGGTTGGCCGGTGATCAAAACCGAAGTAACTGTACAAATGCATTTTTTTCAGGGGAGCTACCATGAACAGGGTGGTCCCTTCGGGGAAGTGTTTTTTGTATACTTCAGTCAGCTTTTCATTTACAGCCCCGATATTAGCATGTTTTTCGAGCATGACAAAAGTGGATATGGAATTGCTCCCCCAGCTTTCCGAGTAGGATCCGGTTTCCTTTGTCATATCGAACGGCACCAGTATGTCGAAATCGATGGATGAATTTTTCGGCCAGTCTTTTAATACACCGGTAACCGTGAAGGGTGTTCCGTTTACCAGTATGACTTTATGCAGGGGGTCTTCTTCCCCGAAATATTTTTCTGCGGTTTTTTTGCTTAAAACCAGAGAGTGGGGATCGGTAAGGGCTCTGTCGGGATTGCCGGCCTCCAGGGGAAAGGTGAATACACTGAAAAGGGTGGAATCGGCTGCCTGTATACGGTTCTCAAAGAATACCTTATCACCGTATTTCAAAAGCATTCCATTCATTCTGGTCAGCCTGACGGTTTCCTGTATTTCGGGGATATGATCGCGCCACACCGGCCCGGAAGGATAGGGAGTGACGGTAACATGGTAAATATTCCCGTTATAGTTCTGATCTTCTTCTACCCGGTAGATCTGATCAAGATTTTCATGAAATCGGTCGAATCCGGTTTCATCCTGTACCCAGAGAAGAATCATGAGGGAGCAGGCAAGTCCCAGTCCCAGTCCTGCGACATTGATGACAGTGAATCCTTTTTGTCTTATCAGGTGGCGAAAGGCTGTAATTAAGTAATTCCTGAACATATCTGATTACAATAGAAAGGTTGGTTTAAAGAAAAAACGATTGGCCCGGAAGATTGTTGCAAAAATGTTTAATAACAGGTTTTATCCCTGTTGCAGTTACAGGAGAGGGTTTTACTACGGGCCTTCTCAAAATATTCCCTGCCTTCCCGGTAGGCGAACCAGGCAATTCCGAGGGATCCGAGAATGTCAAAGTAACCGATATGCAGGACTTCATACATCAGGCTGGAAAAAAGCAGAATAAGCGAAAGGTAAAAGCAGGTACGGGTACAGCCGGCATCCGCCACAATGGCATCCGACCGCAGTTTAAGACCCACCTTCATTTTGGCTCTCACCAGAAGCCACATGGTAAGAATGGATACGGAGGCAACGATCACCCCGGCCAGGGTAGTCTCAGGAACCGCACCGGTATATAGGTTTATGCCGGAACCGGCCAGAAGCCCGGTGGCCAGCAGGCAGAAGCTGAAGCCGGTAATGCGCAGGGCGGTACGTTCAAAACGGTCGCGATGCTCAACCTTCCTGTATTTCATTCTCCATACCAGGTGGGCGATGCCCAGCCCGGAAATCACTTCCACGAAGCTGTCAATACCAAATCCCAGCAGGGCCAGGGTTTCGCCTTCCAATCCGAAAAAAACCGAAACCATCCCTTCAGCCAGGTTGTAAAAGATGGTAAACAGGCTGAGCAGGAAGGCGGTGCGGATCAGTCGGGATTCTTTCTCCATGTTTCTTCAGACGGGTTTTCCCGTAAGAACGGGTTCCTTTCTCTGCTGTAGTTCCGTAAGCACAACCCTGTAAAATTCGTTCTGCTTTATCCCGGGAAGATCAATCTTAACCGGAATGTAGTGTTCACCGTACCCGCTCCCGGTTTTGCCGTGTATTTTTTCTGTCAGAACCGTTTGTTCCTTTCCAATCCAGGTGCGAAGGTATGCAAGCCGGTTTTCCAGGGAAATCGCGCGTATGATCTCGCTTCTTGCCGTTTTGATTTGTTCAGGGATCTGATCTTCCATCCTTGCTGCCCGGGTGCCTTTTCTCACAGAATATTTGAATGTATGAACATGACTGAATCCCGCTTCTCTAACCACCCGGCAGGTTTGTTCAAAATCTTCATCGGTTTCACCCGGGAAGCCTACCATGATATCGGTGGTGAAATTGAAGTCGGGATGAAGCCGGCGGATCTTATGTATGATTTCCAGAAACTGCGCAGCAGTATACATCCGGCGCATACGCAGCAGCACGGTGTCCGACCCCGATTGCAGGCAAAGATGCAGGTGGGGGGTAAGTTTCGGATGTGAGAAAAGCTCGAAGAAATGGTCGGTGAATCCTTCGGGTTCCATGGAAGAGATCCGTACGCGGAAATCTCCCGGAATTTCCAGGATTTTGTTGATGAGCTGCTCGAACCGGGTGCCTTCAAAATGGTACCTGCCGATATTCACTCCGGTGAGAACCACTTCGCGAAAGCCGAGGCCGACAACCTGTTTTACATTGCTGAGGATTTCCTGTACGGGGCGGCTGGTGGCTCTGCCGCGTACGAAGGGAATAATACAGAATGTGCAAAAATTGTCGCAGCCATCCTGTATTTTAATGAAGCTGCGGGTATGGAAAGTATGCTCGGCCACTCCGAACCCGAAAATATCTTTTTCGAATGCATCAGGGCGGGCTGTTTCTCCCCGGAAATGTGCTTCCAGCAGGGAAAAGACCGAATGTTTGTGTTCATTATCCACTACGTAGGTAATATTCCCCTGCTTTTCCAGCTGTTCTTTTGCACTGTTGGCCATGCAACCGGTAACGATCACCGCCGAGGAAGGATTTCTGCGCGCTACCCGGTTGATCTCATACCTCGATTTGCGGTCACTCTGGTTGGTCACCGTGCAGGTATTGATCACATAGGCATCGGCTTTTTCATTGAAAGGAACCACTTCATATCCATTCCGGAGGAATTCCGAGGCAATGGCTTCGGTTTCATATTGGTTCAGCCTGCAGCCCAGGGTTTTGAATGCAATTTTCCTGTTCATGACGGTACCCTTTGCCTGACATCTGCCGCACTACCCGCCACTGAAAATGGCGTGACCGATGTGATCTCAACATCTATAAAGCGTCCGATCCAGCTTTCTTTCCCTTCGAGCAACCTCACCACGATCTTTCCCTCCGTGTGCCCGGAGAGGTATCCCTTTCGGTCGCGCCCTGTTACCAGCACTTTCACCGTGTGTCCCTCCAGCATCTTTTTGTTCCATTCCAGTGCCGTCCGGGCCACGTCTTCATTCAGAATATGCAGGCGCTCTTTTTTTTCTGCCGCGGGGATATCGTCATCCCAGCGCGAACTGACTGCGCCGGGACGGGGGCTGTACATAGCAATATATGCCATGTTGTATTTAAACTCGGCACAGGCCTTCCGTGTTTCTTCGAACTGTTCGCTGGTTTCACCGGTGAATCCCACAATGATATCGGTAAACAAGGTGGCTTCCGGAAGATGCTTTCTGATCTGTTCCACAATATGCCGGTACCGTTGCACCGTATGTTTCCTGTTCATCCTGACCAGCACCTGGTCGCTGCCCGATTGCAGGGGAAGGTGTATCTGATTGGCCAGGTGAGGGTAAGCGGCGATGGTGCGGATTACCTCTTCTCCCATATCGCGCGGATGGGGTGAAGTGAAATAAACCCAGAATTCCCGGCCCGATTCCTGTCCCATACCCCCGATGGCTTCCAGGAGACGGGCAAAATCCATTTCTTTTCCTTTCCGGTCCAGGCCGTATGAATTGACGTTTTGCCCCAGCAGGGTAATACTGCGGTACCCGTTATCAATCAGGTATTTAATTTCGGCCAGGATCTCCCCTGAAGGGCGTGATACTTCCCTGCCCCGGGTGTATGGTACGGCACAGAAAGTACAGAATTTGTCACATCCGTTCTGAATGGGGACAAATGCTTCTATGGAAGAAGTATAGCTTGGGGCAATGTCCCAGAAACGGTCCATCACTCCTCTTTCCTTTTGAATGGCATCGATCTCTTCTTCGGTGGGGGGATCGTGCTTCTTCAGAAGATCGATCAGGGTAGGGGTTTGGTCCGGCGACGGTTTATATTGTATGGCAGTATCCGTCTTTTGCAGGCCGGCCGGGGTAACTACTCCGTATTGTCTGATCATGTAGGGAAGTTCCGGCAGTTCGTTCATGGTAAATACCAGGTCGAACAATTTCAGGAATTTTTCCTTGTCGACCGGCAACATACATCCCGAAACAAAGGTCAGAAGATTTTTTCTGTTTTTCCATTTGTTCCATTTGTGTATGCGGGTATACACCTTGTCAATGGCCTTCTGCCGCACCGAGCAGGCCAGAATACCCAGCAAACCGGCATCTTCTTCCCTTTCGGTCCATACATATCCCATGTGGTCGAGCACAGAGCGTACCCGTTCGGTATCAGACAGGTTCATCTGACAACCCAGGGTGATGATATGGTATTTTACAGACATATTCAAAAATATACCTCTGCATGAAATTGTTCGGGGTACTGACCGGCACGGAATTCCATCCCGTTTCTTTCCATACGCAGAATGAAGGCATTCTGTGTAAGGTGGGTAACCCCGATCACCTTTGCCTGCATGCTGCTGACCAGCGTATTTTGAAGTGAATTCATACCTCCTCTGACCTGTGCTTTTCTTTCACAACAATCTCCCGGTGGAAATGTTCCGCAAAGGTCGGAAAAAAAACTGAATTAGGCAGATGAAGAGGACTTGGTTCGAACAAAAT